>CAYOFT010000012.1:0-30685 GCA_964403295.1 uncultured Thermotogaceae bacterium
CTGACCGATTGTTTCGTGGCACCCTGCATGAACGCCTGTCCCATTCACCAGGACGCGGAAACAAAGGCGTTATCTCCAGAATACTGCCAAGGGAAGACATGCCTTTCTTACCGGATGGTGAGGCCATACAGATGATTTTGTCGCCACTGGGTGTGCCTTCGCGTATGAATCTGGGTCAGATTCTTGAAACGCATCTTGGATGGTTAGCCCAATTGAACGATTGGTTTGTCGCTACTCCGGTTTTCGATGGTGCAAAAGAGCACGAGATTTTGGATGAATTATATATAAGACGTGTAGAGGCGGGACTTGAAACAGGAGACACAAAGGAAGTCCGCTCTGGAAAAGTCCAATTACGTGATGGAAGAACAGGCATGCCTTTTGATCAACCGATAACCGTTGGTGTCATGTATATGCTTAAACTGGTGCATATTGCCCAGGATAAGATTCATGCCAGAAGTGTTGGACCCTATTCACTCATCCATCAGCAACCTCTTGGAGGTAAGGCTCAATTTGGAGGCCAGCGTTTTGGAGAAATGGAAGTGTGGGCTTTGGAAGCATACGGTGCGACACATACATTGAGTGAAATGCTGACCATTAAGTCCGATGACGTGTTGGGGCGAAATGAAGTTTACAAGGCAATTTTGAAGAATAAAAACGTTCCCGAGCCAGGCATACCCGAAAGTTTCAAAGTATTGGTAAAGGAACTGAGAGGCGTAGCGCTGGATGTCAAAGTATTTGATGAAAACGACAATGAAATCGATCTTGACAGGGAATGAAGGGAAAGTGATGTAAATGAAAAAGGTAAAAAACGTAAAAATCACAATGGCTTCCCCGGATACCATTAGAAGTTGGTCAAATGGTGAGATTAAGAAACCCGAAACCATCAACTATCGAACATTCAAACCTGAACGAGACGGTCTCTTCTGTGAAAAGATCTTTGGACCTACTAAAGATTATGAATGTGCTTGTGGAAAATACAAGGGCAGGAAATATGAAGGAACCATTTGTGAAAGGTGTAATGTAAAAGTTGAGCCTAAGAGTGCCAGAAGAAGGAATATGGGTCATATTGAATTGGCTGCTCCTGTGGTTCATTTGTGGTTTCTTAAAAGCACACCCAGTATCCTGGCCAATTTGCTAAACATGACCAGTAAAGATCTTGAAAATATAATATACTTTGGCTCCAGAAGAATTATAGAAAAGATATACATCGTTGTTGACGGGAAATCCACTCCATTTGATAAAGGAGATACACTCTATCAAACGGAATATGATATTTATACGCAATTTTGGGATTTTGAAGCGCAACCGGCTGTCGTTGTAAAAAACCCCAGTGGACCGGTTAAGAGTGATATCAGTGGTATTGTATCCGTTAAGGAAGAAGAAACCCATACAGATAAGATCATGTATTGGATTAATATAGCGGATAAAACCAGTCATGCTTATAATGCACACAAAGACCAAGTGTTGAATTTTAAAGATGGCGATACCATTGAAAAAGGACAGGAATTGATCAGCGAGCAAACCATAGACCCCATTTACTCAGCCATTGATGGAACAGTTGAAGTGGATGAAGGCTTGGGAACCATTAACATCTCACCTATCACCACCAGTGGGGATCAGCCATCCAATTTCTCTATCCCTTACGGGGCAAAAGTATTGGTTAAAGATGGAAAAAAGATCAAAAAAGGCGATAAGCTGACCGAATCAGTGACTTATCCCACCGTTGTTTCTGAAATCAGTGGTAAAGTTGTTTTCGATAAAGGACTTTCAGTTCATGCCCTTGCCGATGGGAAGGTTCAATCCACCTCCACCGGAAAGATTCGTGTTGAAAATGTGATAGAAGAAAGACATTATCCTGTGATCGAAGGTTCTATCATATACGTCAACGAAGGTGAAAAGGTAGAAGAGGGAACGCATATTGCCGATAGATTTGTATATGAAGAAGAAATTCTTTCTGTTGACGAATATCAAATGCTTGAACAGCATTATCCCGGGATGTTTAGTCCTGAACCTGAAATTGAGAATGATCGACCGATTATGGTTATTACAGAGATTGATGATGAAGTAGCCGAGGAAATTGGAAAACAGGTTGGAGATATTCTCACCGACAACGAATTTGAGGCTTATGAAACTGTTTATCCCGCAAAGATTACTGCGAAAACCGGAGCTGAAGCCGTTAAAATTCTGTTGAACAAATTGGATTTGGAAGGCATTATCGTTGAAATAGAAGACGAACTGAAAGATTTGCCTAAATCCAGTGCACGAGTCATCAAGCTGAGAAAACGCCTGCAAATCGTTAAAAATTTAATCGAATCCAGTAACGATCCATCCTGGATGATCATGGATGCTGTTCCGGTCATACCACCTGAACTCAGACCCATGATACAGATTGAAGGGGGACGATTTGCCACAACAGACTTAAACGACTTATATAGACGAGTCATTAACCGAAACAACCGATTGAAAAAATTAATTGACCTGGGAGCGCCTGAGGTCATTGTCAGAAATGAAAAGAGAATGCTTCAACAGTCTGTTGATGCATTGATTTACAATGGCCGTATGTCAAAAGCCATCACCGATAGGGGTGGCAGACCGTTAAAATCCTTGACGGATTTGTTAAAGGGTAAAAAAGGCCGTTTCAGAAGAAATCTCCTTGGAAAACGTGTGGATTACTCAGGCCGTGCCGTAATTGTTGTTGGTCCTGATCTGAAGATTCACGAATGCGGTATTCCAAAGAAGATGGCACTTGAATTATTTAAGCCTTTTGTACTTTCCAGATTACTGGGAAGCGACAGTACTTCAAAAAGTGCCAAAAAACTAAAAAAGGCCATCATCGAAAAGGAAATGCCACAGGCTTGGGAAGTCTTGGAGGATGTGATCAAGGACCATCCGGTCATGTTGAATCGAGCACCGACACTTCATAGAATTTCCATACAGGCCTTTATTCCCAAGTTGGTTGAAGGGAATGCCATCAAGCTGCATCCGTTGGTATGTCCCCCCTTTAATGCCGACTTTGATGGAGACCAGATGGCTGTACACGTACCGCTATCTGCAAAAGCACAGGCTGAAACAAAATGGTTGATGCTTTCCAGATATAACATCATATCTCCGGCAAACGGACAACCTTTATCTATGCCCGGAAAAGACATTATTTTTGGTGTTTATTATTTGACAATGGTAGGAAAAAACTATGAAAACATCAGTGAAGATGATATCCAAATGAAGTTTTCATGCTATGAAGAAGTGTTGATGGCGCTTGAGCACTCCTATCTCAACGAAAGACATCATATTTTGCATCTGCATACGCCCATCATGTATTTCTATAAGGGTAGAATGATGAAAACCACACCGGGTCGAGTCATCATGAATCAACAATTACCTGAAGAATTGAAACGATTTGATCAAACTTTTGGTAAAAAGCAGGTCAAAGGCTTAATTTACGAAGTCTTTAAAACATATGGAATCGACAGAACCGCAGATTTATTGGATTATATTAAAGAACTTGGTTTCCACTATGCAACAGTTTCCGGTTTAACGTTCTCCGTAACGGATGTTGAAATTTCCGAAGAAAAAAGTAAAATCCTGGAAAAATCAGAAGAAAAAATTGCAATTATCCAGGATTATTACGATAATGGTTATTTGACTGAAAATGAAAGACATAGGGAAATCATAAAAATATGGGATAGAGCCACAGCTGATATCCAGAAGGCAACAGTTAAGCAAATAGCCAGAAATCCTTATAACCCTGTACAGATGATGATCTCATCTGGAGCCAGGGGTAATGAAGACCAGTTGAAACAATTGGCTGGAATGAGAGGATTGATGGCAGGCCCTGCCGGAGATATTATCGAAATACCCATTCGATCTAATTTCCGTGAAGGTCTGAGTGTATCCGAGTTCTTCCTGTCCACCCATGGTGGAAGAAAGGGAGCGGCAGATACTGCATTAAGAACTTCAAACGCCGGCTATTTGACCAGAAGATTGGTGGATGTTGCTCAGGGTATTGTTGTAACCCAGTCAGATTGTGGAACCCATAATGGGCTGGAAGCCACATCGTTGAGAGATGACGATATGATTATCGAAAATCTGGAATCCAATATTTTCGGGCGCGTTTTGAGTAAACCTGTTTTCGATCCATTAACCGGGGAGATCCTTGTTAATGAAAAAACGGGAAGAAAGTATGAACGTGATTTAATGGTTGGAGACAGTGACGCGGATTTCTTAGCCAATTTTTCCAAAAAAGTTCCCGTATTTAAAGAAAGTATCTTGAATTTTGAGAAGTCAAAAGGGGAACATCATGAATACGTGGAAGTTATGGAGAATATTTTCGCAAAGAACGGCGAATTGATTGTTCAGGCTGGCACTCCCATAAACGGGCATCTTATACAGGAATGTAAAGATAGAGATATCAACGAAATACCAGTTATCGAATATCCTGTTGTTGGTAATTTTTCCAAAGAAAAGATATTGGGAAAAGATGGAAAAACTACCCTTTTGGTTGAAGAGGAGAAGATTGATCCAGCCACAGCCAGATTGCTCATGGAAAATGAAGTCCAGGAAGTGGATGTCAGACCGTCTATCATTATTCGAAGTGTCTTTACCTGTGAATCTGAAAATGGTGTTTGTGCGAAATGCTACGGAATGGATTTGTCCAATCACAAAATCGTGAACATCGGTGAAGCTGTTGGTGTTGTAGCCGCTCAATCCATTGGAGAACCTGGAACTCAATTGACGATGAGAACTTTCCATACTGGAGGTATTGCATCAACATCCGATATCACACAAGGGTTACCAAGAGCAGAGGAATTGTTTGAAGCCAGGAAAAAACTCAAGGAAACACCCGCAGTATTTTCAACGGTTCGTGGATTTGTAAAAGACATTAAAAACGAAGAACGAAAGACCAAGATATTTATTGAAGACTACGATGGTGGAATAATCGACTTTGAGTTAACCAGCGCCCATAAAACCCGAGTATCTGTGGGAGACAAAGTGTTACCTGGTGGAGCTTTATCAACCGGTGCCATTCGACCACGAGAACTTATGAGTGAGTTAAGTGTTGATGCTACATTCCTATATATGCTCAGAGAAATTAAGCGTGTTTACTCCGAACAGGGAGTTGACATTCACAATAAACACATCGAGATCATTATCAGTCAGATGTTGGGTAAAGTTGAGATTGTGGATCCGGGTGATACGGATTACATGATAGGCGATCTTGTTTCTGTGAACGAAGTAAAAAGAGAAAATGAACATCTTCTAAAAAACAACGCCAAAGTCAATGACAACAGAAAAAAGGCTTTGAAAAAGCGCTTACTGAAACACGTGTTGGTCAAGAAAGATGGAAAGATAGACGAAATTGCCAAACAGGGTGACGAAATTACATCTGAAAACCTGAAAGAATTCATTGATGCGGGGATTAAAGATCTGGAAGCTTTTAGTGAGAATATTGAAGATAAACTTGTTTATCAGATCAATATGAAAAATCCTGTTAAATATCGAAGAAAGCTTCTTAGGATCACGAAAGCATCTTTGAAGAGAGAGGGTTGGTTAAGTGCAGCATCTTTCCAACAGACTTCTCAGGTATTGACTGAAAGTGCCTTGAAGGCCAGTGTAGACGAACTCCTTGGTGTAAAGGAAAACGTTATCATAGGACAGCTTGTTCCGGCAGGAACCGGAATGGATTGGTATTCAGGTGTCACTTATGAAGAAAATGTCCAAAAAGAGAAACAGGAAAATGTAGGCTGATTTTAGAATAGATGTAACGTGCATGGGGATTTGTATTTGGGTTTTTTATGTGATATAATATCCCGGAATTTTGAGAGAGGAATTTGAGGTGAGAACAATGAAAGCAGAAATACATCCAAAGATGAACAAAATTACTGCAAGATGTGCTTGTGGTGCAGAATATGAAGTATGGACCACCCGTGAAGAAATGAAACTGGATGTTTGCAGTAGCTGTCATCCGTTCTTCCAAGGTAAAGGTGATTCTATGATCATCGATACAGAAGGAAGAATTGACAAATTCAGAAGAAAATACGGGGACAAGTACTAATTGTAAACACTATGGAACCATTGGTGGTTTGAAATAACGACTGATGTTTCATGAAGAATGTTTTTAAGCTGAGTGGAAGCGTGTCCGAATTGGCTAAGGAGCTGGTCTTGAAAATCAGTGAGGTTATGCCTCATGTGGGTTCGAATCCCACCGCTTCCGCCAGCATTGATAAAAAAAGGGGATGATTTTATCCCCTTTTTTCATGTTTAATGTGACGGGTTTTTTTTGACCATTTCTATGGCTTCTATCACTGCCCGCAGTACATCCACTCGCATCTGATTTCGAAAAATATCCAGTTTTGCGTAGATTTCTCCTTTTTCAGTCACCACATATTTTGGGGGTAATGCATTTAAGGCGATAGCCTTGATGTCATATCTGCATCTGTCGCATTTACAAACTCCCAATGTAGGCACTTCAAATAAATCATCAATAACTTCATCCACAAGTACTTCTGTAAAGTTTTCAAAGTGAATTTTATTTATCTCTTGCTGATCGGATACGTTTGGCATTTTATACCTCCTGGCCAAGTGATGGCTTTTTACTAAATGATGGTTCTAATTGGATCGATGATGATACCAATTGCGGATAGATGTTGTTCGTTTTCTTTTAGAATCTCTTTAACCTTCTTGATTATATCATTATCGTTATCTAATTTCAGTAACATATGGTATCTATATTTTCCGGATAATTTTTTTATGAAGGCTTCCACCGGTCCAAGGATTTGATAAAGAGAAGCATCGTTTTGTTCAGCTAATTTGTTCTTCAGTCTTTTAAGTCTTTCAAAGGCTTTTTCTGAGTTAATATCCTTGGACTCAAACAAAATGATTCGTTTAAAAGGCGGGTATTGAGCCTGGTGTCTTTTTTTAATTTCAGAGTTAAAAAAGCTTTCAAAGTCATTCTTTTCAGCGAAACGGATAGGATCTTCATCAGGAGAATAACTTTGCAGGATAACGCGTGCTTCTTTTCGTGCTCGACCTGCTCGACCTGACATTTGATGAATGAGTGAAAAGGTCCTCTCTGTTGATCGAAAATCAGGGAAATAAAGCATATGATCGGCGTTTAATATGACAACCAATTGTATATCCGGGAAGTCAAGTCCTTTTGAAATCATTCGGGTTCCTACGACAATATCCACTTCGCGACGCTCGATGATTTTTAATGCCTTTTCCAGTTCTTGTGTATTTGGGGCAATATCCCTGTCTATTCGGATGATCCGTAAGTCTGGAAATAACTTTTGAAGCTGTTCTTCCACCCTTTCACTTCCAAAACCTCTGGGGACAAGTGAGTTGTTTGAACAGGAAGGACATTGATAAACAAAAGGTTGAGAATAGCCGCAATAATGACATCTCAAATCACCACCACCTTTGTGGTACGTTAAAGAGACATCACAATTGGGACATTTAATGGTAAATCCACATACCCCACAAGTAACATAACTTGCAAATCCCTTCTTTCCCGTCAAAATCATACATTGTCCATCATTTTTTGTCGTCTCTTCTATGCCTTTTAAAACTTCATTGGTTAGAAAGCCTTGAATGACAGGTATCTTCGAAAGGTTAACGTTAGAGATTTGGGGTAATTTCAAACCCTTCGGTCTGAATTTCAAAGTGTGCAACTGCATTTTTCCAGTCGTAGCTTCGTAATAAGTTTCTATTGAAGGGGTGGCAGAACCAAATATAATCGGGATTCCTTTCAACTCCGAGAGTTTACTAACCACTTTCCTTGCATCATAAACCGGTTTGTTTTCGCTTTGCATAAAACTTTCATCATGTTCTTCATCAACAACAATCAACCCTAATCGTTTTAAAGGAACCCAGATGGAACTTCTGGTTCCCAGAAGAATGTCAATATCTGATTGAATGGCCTGAGAGAAAACTCTCCGACGCATTGTTTTTGTTAAATTACTGTGATAAACAGCAATATTTTTACCCGGAAAACGGGCCTTTGTTCTTTTAATAATTTGAGGGGTTAATGAAATTTCAGGTAACATAAAAAGGACCTGTTGCTCTTGTGATAGTAGTTGATCCATGATCTCAAAATAAACTTCAGTCTTTCCGCTACCGGTGATCCCATATAACAAATGTTTTAATAACCCTTCATCAGAGGCTTTAAAAAAATCAGTCACGATCATTTTTTGTGCTGAACTCAAATTGACTTTTTGGGGATCTGCAAGACAACCATTTTTCTGCTGATAATGTTCAACTGACAGAATGTTATTTTTGATCAGTGTTTGAAGAGGTGTTATGGTTTTCATATCCAGGGACTGAATGATTTCCTGTAAATCTGCATCAGGAAAAAAAAGCAGGTACTGAATAATGTCCATTCCCTGCTGAGAAAGTCGGTTATTGCTTAATGAGTTAAGAGAATCATTCACCACAAATCTTTTCTTTTTTAATCCACTTTTCGAAAGATTTGCGCTGCTCTTTTTCTTCATGTTCTCTGATGAATATTTTTTTGAGGAAGTATTAAAGGGAGACGTTCCCAATGTTTTAAATACCAAATCAAAAACCTTACCAGGAGGAGAAAGGTAAAAATCACTGGCCCATGTGAGTAAAGAAAAATAATCCCCATCTAGTAAGGCTGAATGATCAATAATTTCATCAATTTCTTTTATTTCAACGCCTTCGGGACATTCTTCCTTCTTTATCCGATTGATGATATAGGCTAGTTGTCTTTTTTTTCTCCCAAAACTTACAATAACCCTTGAGCCGGAGGTAAGTTCCTGTTCTGATGAATATGTAAAATAAGCCCTAAGAGGGTTATTTGAAATTGCAGCTTGATAGTAAAACAAGTTATTTTACCACCGTTAAACCTTTTCCTTGTTTAATTTTTCATAACAATCCATACATACAGCAACGTATTTTTCCATTCCGCCCACATCGATTTCTGATTCGTTCCCACTAAGCTTATAAGAAATTATGCCTTTATATTCACCACATTCATGGCAAACTGCCTTTTTCTTTATGACTTTATCAGCCAGACCCATGAGTTTAATAGTCGTCATAAACGGATTTTCCTTAAAACTCATATCCAATCCAGCACAAATGATATCCTTTCCCATCTTTCTCAAGGTCTTTGCCACATCACTTAAACTTTCATCAAAAAACTGAACTTCATCGAAAAAAATAGCCTTTTCATTATTGATATAGTCCAGGGCCTTCTGAGAGTGTTCCAAAGGTATTGCTTGCTCACACATACCTGAATGGGATCTGATTTCTTTCACTCCGTAGCGATTGTCTATGACGGGTTTAAAAATCGTATAGGGTTTATTTCCCAGTTTGTATATTTCCACATAGGTTAACAATTCAGTGGTTTTTCCAGAATACATGGGACCGACGATAACTGTAATCTGACCTGTGTTATTGGGGGCTGTCATTTTGTTTTTACCATTTGGTTTGCACCCATTAAAAGTTGGATAACCTGATGGTTTTCATCCACTTTTAACATTCCTGACTGTCCGTTAAAATTGAAAAATACGTTAGTATCTTCTTCTGTTTGAGTAGTTTTCTGAATTTCCAGTGTTAAGACATCTGTAAAGTTCCTAATCAAAAGTTGTGGAACAATGACATGAATGTTTTTATATCCGTTGTCATGATAAAGATTGTAGACCAGTTGCCACATCCAAGCCATATTATTATCCAGTAACAATAAAGGTTCTGCTATTGGGATGTCTTTACTGGTATTGTTGATTGTATAACGAAGTATATCTTCGTTTAAGGTGCAATGAATAACCGTTTCATTGTTATTGTATAATACAGTCACTTCATAATCAATAATCAGATTGTCTTTGATTTGTCCCTTTGTTTGATAAATCGCCTGTTGCATTTGAAAATGAAGGTCTGTTTTGGATTCAAAATCCAATACATCTGATGAGACTTCTTTAAAAGAAACCGTTTCGGTTGCCGCTTCTTCATTCAAAATTTTAAACATGTATTCCCCGTTTTGCATGCTAAAAATCATTAAGGAAAATAAGATTAGAAAAAATGCCAGAACAATTTGCTTCTTCATTACTCAATCACCTCTGTATTTTTTAACTTGACTGCTATTGTAAACCAGTCACCTTCTGATAATTTGTTCTCAAGTTTGAACCCATTGGCTTCTATGAGTTGTTTAAAATCTTCGTATTGCTTTAAGATAAGACCTGAAAAAATTAAAGTGGTTTTAGTGTGCATCACTTGCTTTAAATCTCTGGCATTATCTTCAAACAAGCGTTTAAGAATATCGTACAGGATGTTGGCGCAAATGACATCAAAGGTGCCTTTTACTTCTCGCAACAAATCGGACGATATGATTGTGACGAAAGAATTGACTGAATTTTTTCGGATATTCTCATGAGTCGCTTCTATGGCAAAAGGATCCAAATCAACGGCTGTTACAGTACATCCAAGTTGTGCTCCCATGATGGACAATATGCCCGATCCGCAACCCAAATCAAGCATATGATCGCCACTCTTTGCGTATTGTTGAAGCAACTCTGCAGCCAGTCTGGTTGTTTCATGATAACCTGTTCCAAATGCCATTCCCGGTGTGATTTTTATCATTTGAACTTCATCACTTTTGTTGATGGCCGGATCCACAAGAAATTTATCTGTCAACCAGATAGGTTTTAGAGAATGCTTCCACTTTTCAAACCAATCTTCCTGCTTTTGATAATCAATTTTGAAATTGCGTAATTCGGGATACCACTGATGAAGGTGGTTTAAAATCTCATTTTCATCAACAGCATCAGCGATATAAATGTCAAGTTGGTAAAAACCTTTGCTGTCTATGTAATCATGGATAGCATAATTGTTTTGTTGGAAGAAAATATAATCTTCTTCTATTCTGTTAAGGATTGTCTCTTCTCTAAAACTGGCTGTGATGACTTTAATCTTCATTTACTGCCTCTTTAAGCAAGGGAGAATCCGGAAGTTGAATCATCAATTTTTCATCATAATCCAGAAAAAAATTGATCTCGGTTGAAAGTTTGAATAACAAATAATACCAATAAATCCCAAGGGTTAAAACTGAAAAGATGAAAAACATGATGATGTTTCGATAGGGAATAATATATTCCAGCCCTTCATGGTATTTTTCTTTCAAATAAAAGGAATAGAATTGGCTCTTGATTCTTAACAATTCGTTTGAAACCTTGAAAATTTGTGATAGATAATAAGCCAGAAAGACAAAGGCAAAAACAGAAAAAAGCATGGCCATATTGTTGAAAATAGTGCCGAGTATGGACATGACAACATAGGCGAAAAAGGCCCAGAGTTGAATCCAGAGGTCGTTTAGTTTGTCCGACATCCACTGGAAATCATAGAGCACTTCCTGATCGGTTGTTTTATGCATCATATCTGAAAGGAGTTTGTTTGTTTCAAAAATATTTCGGTTTAGAACCTTTGCCCATTGATAATTACATAAGCTCTGGAAAAGGAAGGAAAGCAGAGAAACGATAAAACCGATCAAGCCGGCCAGAGAAAAAAACATCGGCATCTGTTCCGGTTGTTGATTGTACATGGTGGATGTTTCCGAAATGGTTAATTCACCATTATTCAAAGATTGAAAATATTCGTTGGTGATGGCAATTCCCTCATATACCGCAAAGATCACCGAGAACAGACCGAATGCAATTGCGAGATATGCAAAGAAAATATTGACCCTTCTGGGATCGAGAAATTCGTACATAGAATCCCCCCTGGATTTTCAATAATTATAGCATATTCATTTGGACATCATTCCCGTCTATATTAAAAGCGGGATTTACCGCGTGATATAATAACAAAAATGAAGGAGGATAACCCATGGAAAAAATTGATTATTTGATTATCGGAAATGGTATAACCGGACTTTCAGCGGCACAAGAGATAAGAAAACAAGATGGGAAAGGAAGAATCCTAATCATTTCACAGGAAGAAATACCAACATATTACAGGGTGAAACTTTCTCACTATATTAGCAAAAAATTTGAACGAGATTCTCTATTGGTCCATGACTGGAAGTGGTATGATGATCGACAAATTGATTTGTTGTTATCAAATAAGGTAGAACAAATTGATTTTAAAAATAAGCAGATAAAGTCGGAAAAAAGAGCATTTCAATATGATAAATTATTGTTGGCAAACGGCAGTCATCCCTTTGTGCCTCCTGCCAGGGGATTGGATTTGGAAGGGGTTTTTACCTTAAGAACCATCAACGATCTTGAACGTATTCAAAGTTATTTATCCGGGGTAGGAAAAGTAGCAGTCGTCGGAGGCGGTATCCTGGGATTGGAAGCGGCTTGGGCGATACATGAGCTGGGAAAAGAGGTGGCTATCATTGAATATGCACCCTTTTTAATGAACCGGCAATTGGACGAACCCCTGTCCCGTGATCTGGAAGAAATGCTGTCAGGTAATGATTTTACAATGTACCTGGGAGCAGGTGCTTCGATTATCAGTGGAGATAAAAAGGTTGAAAAGATACAGTTAACGGATGAGAGAATGTTGGAAGCCGATGCCGTTCTTTATTCCTGTGGGATTCGTTCAAATATTGATTTATTCCAGGGGAGCCCTCTGTCTATTGAAAGGGGTGTTGTGGTTAATTCCACATTTGAAACCTCTGTTACTGATGTCTATGCAGCCGGTGATGTGGCTCAAATCAATGGGATTACCTTAGGATTGTGGACAGCCGGAATGGCTCAAGGTAAGATTGCCGGGGCGAATATGGCAGGAAAAAAAGAGGTCTACGATTTGGAAATGCCTTCAACTGTTTTTCAAATCAATGATTGGAAGATCTTTTCTACCGGAAAAGTTTCAGGAGAGCTTCACACCATGGAATCGGCAGTTGAAGATGGTGTCTTGAAATTGTTTTTTGATAAAGGCCACATTCAGGGAGGGGTTCTCATTAACAATAACAAACTGATGCCACTACTCAAAAAAGTGGTGAAACGTGAACCCGATTGTAATCAATGGCTGGATAAGCAAATAAAGGCATCTGATCTTTTGGAAGTGTTGAAAGAGAGTCTTTGATGAAAATAGAAAAAAAAGACCATCGGGATTACGATATCTGTGTGGTGGGTGCAGTTGGTGTGGATACCAATTGTTATCTTTACAGTGAGACAATAGATTATATTAATGAAGCAAATTTTACTGAGAATATTGACGGTGTTGGACAAGCAGGAGGCTACTGTGCCAGATTATCAAAAGCTTTGGGAAATCGAACGTATTTTTTCGGTTTTATTGGAAACGATTGGCAAGGGGAAATGATCAGGCAAAGATTCGTGGAAGAACAGATCGAACACCGATTTTTTTTGGAGAAAAAGGGAACAAAACGCAGTGTAAATATTGTTTCCAAAGATGGCAGCAGGAAAAATTTTTACGATGGAAAGAGTGCTATGGATATTATCGTTAATCCGGATGATTTCAAGGAACAATTTCGCAACAGTCAAGTGATTCATTTCAACATTGTTAATTGGACAAGACAATTATTAGCTGAAGCCAAAAAAAGTCAATGTGTTTTAAGCAGCGATTTACAGGATATACCCTCCCTTGATGATCCTTACAGGAAGGATTATTTGGAACAAGCAGACGTGATATTTTTTTCCGGAGTTAACCTTCATGAACCAACATCTGTATTAAAAGATTTGATGACAAAATATCCCGAAAAACAATTTTTCTGCACATTGGGCAAGGAAGGATGCATTTATAATGATGGATACAAAATTGCCATACAAAATGCCGTTGAGTTAGATAGGAAAATCGTTGATACCAACGGTGCAGGTGATTCTTTTGCAATGGGGACACTCACATCTTTACTGAGAGGGTTCAATCTCCATGATGCTGTATTCAGAGGACAAATTTGTGCCAGATATACGTGTACATTAAAAGCTGACACGAGAGGGTTTTTAAATGCGACTCAATGGGAAAACTATTGGGAAATCAAAAGAAAAGAGCTGGTATAATTGCTTTCAAGATTAATCAGAATGGCGTTAAGCCTGTTCACCATCAACCGATGGAATACAACACCACATATTGAACTCATCACTGAAGCCAGTAATTCGGGATTTTCATTACATGTTGCCCTGTTACTGGCCCATGAAAGTGGAGAATCAGTGGATTACGAAAAGCTGATTAAACGCATGGTCTTAAAAGACCTTCCAAAGGCCATTCTTTCAGATATTTCCCTACAAACAAAAAACTATATTAAAGATACCTCTCTGGAATTATGGACCAAGACCTTTAAGAGCGCAATGGAGGAGGTTTTAAGGGAAGTTCCAGAAGATTGGCGAGAAGATTTCAGAGAAAAAATCGTGCAGGCCAAGGATAACACCATCGAGGGCCTGATCATTGATTTTTCCGATACTTATGCGGCCTATTCGGAATGTGAAGTTAATGCAAGAGTGTACCCGGAGTATTATCAAAAACCATTACAAGAATTGCAGGAAAAGCTGAGTTCATATAAAAAACATCCCTTTATAGCCAATCTTTTAAACCGTTCTGAATATAAAGAATATCTTTTGAAAGTAAGAACGCTCATTAATGCTGTCAGATGGAATCAAACGAATCGGAATATTAAAACCACTGTTGCTGGCCATACTTTCTTTGTGACCTTTATATCGACGCTTTTATCATATATTTCAATGACCTTGAACAATAGTTGCAAAGGTTGTAGTGAATTGTTGTTGAAATCAGCTTATCACGATGTACCGGAGGCCATGACAGGAGATATCATTTCTCCTACCAAACGAAGAATTCCCGGATTTGAGGCAACCATAACAAAAGTAGAAGAGCAGATGGTTGAAGAATTCCTGCTGAGTTTGATTCAAGGCAAAAAAAAAGAAACATTAAAAGGGTATATGTTGCATCCCTTTGAGGGAGAAACCGGTAGTTTAGTCCGAGCTTCGGACTTATTGGGAAGCATGTTTGAATGTCAGATGGAAATGATGAGTGGAAATGCGAACCCTCTTTTTAAAAGAGCATACAGGGAGATTAATTTTGAAATAAAGACCATGGATTTAGGTGAAGTGGATTATCTCTTAAAATGGGGTGTCGATTCGGAATATGCCCAATTTTAAAGTGCATGTGATCTCAGGGATTTTTTTGTTCCCATTGACAATTCCCCTGTTGTTTCTTATTCGGCAAGGCTTTCAGCTGGTTGAAATGTCTGACAGAGTCTTGATTTTGTCTTTTATTTTTTTTACATTAGGATCTGATGCACCTGATTTGGACCATAAAAACGCCTACATGCACAGGGTAGCCAAAGTAATTATTTGGATGATAGCAACCGTTTATCTTTATTATTTGTTGAAGGAAAGGATGCCCCTTTGGTTCCCGCGTTTGGAGATATTACAAAATGAAATCATCATTTTTTACATTTCGATTCTGACCGGTCTGTTGGTTGCAACCTTTCTTTCAGCTATCACCCCACCGCATAGAGGACCATTTCATTCATTTCTTGGGCCTATTATTTTTGGACTGATTGTTGGGGTTCTTTTTTATTTGCTGGAAATTAAGAACACACTGCCTCATGAAGCTATTTCCAATGCCATATATATTGGTATATCATCTTTACTGGGATATGCACTACATTTGATAATGGACTATATACAATCGTTTCGTAACAAAACCTAAACATCTTGACGGGATTTAATATATATGATATTATTAATTAATATGTTTTCTATGTTTTTCTAATTCAAAAAGGAGGTTTTATTCATGAAGAAGTTGTTATTGGTAACAGCTTTGGTTTTGTTGGTTTCATTCACTATTTTTGCTGCTGAAGCTGGAAAATTGACGATTTGGTGTTCTGAAAAGCAGGTGGAAATACTTCAGGAACTTGGAAACGACTTTGAAAGTATGTACGGTATTCCTGTTGATGTTCAAGAAATGGCATTTGATCAAATCAAAACAAAGTTCTTACAGGCTGCACCGGTAGGTGAAGGTCCGGATATTATCATTACTGCTCATGACCAGATTGGAGAACTCGTTGTTAGCGGGTTGCTACTTCCAATGGATTTTTTAACCTTATCAGATAGAAAACAGTTTACGGAAACAGCCATCAATGCTTTTGAATATAACGGTAAGTTGTATGGACTTCCATATGGTGTTGAAGCCATCGCTATGTTCTACAACAAGGATTACTTAGAAGAAGCACCTGAGACATTCGAAGAACTTGCTGAGATCGCAGCTGAATATACAGACGATGAATTCAGAGGGTTTGTCTATAATGCACCCGATTTTTATTTCTCCGCACCATTACTCTTTTCAAACGGTGGTTACGTATTTAAGCAAACAGATGAAGGATTGAATCCCAACGATATCGGTTTAAACAACGAAGGCGCAGTAAAAGGTGCAGAATTTCTTAAGAGTTTATACGATACGGGTGTCATGAAACCCGGAGACAACTATCAAATTGCAGATGGACTCTTTAAAGATGGTATGGCTATGGCAATCATCAATGGCCCATGGGCAATAGAAGGCTACAAACAAGCCGGAATTGATTACGGTATAGCACCTATCCCCAGTATTGATGGGAACCCATGCAAACCATTCACCGGTGTGCAAGGCTTTTTGATTAATTCACAATCACCAAATACACTTTTCGCCATTGACTTTTTGGCAAACTTCCTGAACACAAAAGATGTTATGTATAGACTGTTCCAGGCTGACCCCAGACCACCTGCAAGAATTGACGTTGCAGAAATGGTTCAGGATAATGCAGATGTTTACTCCTTCTTCCAAAGTGCACAAAAAGGTATTCCAATGCCAAACATTCCTGCAATGGCCGCAGTATGGGGCGCTATGGCAGATGCGTTAAATCAAATTGTAAACAGCGAATTAGAACCAAGAGAAGCACTTGATCAAGCAGTTGCCAAAATCGAAGCAGCTCTCAATGAATAATTAGAAATATCACTGAAAGGGATGGATGGTTCGGATGATAATCCGGTTTATCATCCATCCCTTTTTTATTTGAAAGTGTAGGTGATGATATTGAAGACGTTGGGAAAAATAATCTTGTGGTTCTTCTTGGCTATCCTGAATGCCTTTCTGACTTGGGCGGCAATCGTTCTTTTTACAAATGATGCAGCAGAGCTTGGGATCATCATGATCATCATAATCTTTTTCATTGATTTTGCGGTTATCAATCCCAAAGGTTATCCTTATCGATATACGATACCGGCTTTAAGTCTTTTACTGATATTAACCGTTTACCCAATCTTTTATACATTGAAAATAGCCTTTACCAATTATGGCACAGGACATCTGTTTACCAGAAAACAAGTGGTTGAACAGCTTTTAAATACCTATGTCACTGATGAAGATTCAGCGCCATATTCATACAAAGTGTACGTTCATATGGAAGATTTTGCGCCGACAGAAAATTTCATTCTTGTATTTACGGATGGAGAAAAAAGATTCCTTGCAGAAAAACCACAGGTTATTTCTGTAGACAATGATGGTAATACTATCCGAAGCGTTTCAGAATACAAGGAGATTGAAAATGGCAAGATTGTCATCGGAGATAATCAATACGAAATAGTCTATTCACTCAAAGATGAAGATAAAATAATGGCTGTTGAAAGTACCATCAACGGGAAAAAATATACTTATCAATATTTTTTCTCATTTGATGACCCTGATACATTATCCAATCAAAGAATATTCATGAGTAATTATTATTTAAAATATCTAGACAGTGTTGAAATGACTCATCCTGAAAGATCTCTGGTACGTTTTGGCAATGTTTATGGTTTCCGTAAATTAGTTGATGCAAGAAAAAAATACAAAATAGACAAAGAGTTGTTTGAAGAGAATGGTCAAATTATCGAACGGACTGTATTGGTCAATGCAACAACCGGTGTAAAACTTCAGGAATCTGACGGTACTTTCTATGAAATAACCCCACAAGGGCAACGGATTGATGTGGGGGGATATAGAGGATATGTGGGTTTGAGAAACTTCGAAAAGATGTTTACCGATTCAAGATTTACAGGGCCGTTTATTAAAATTCTGATCTGGACCTTTGCATGGGCAATATTAAGCGTTGCCTTTTCATTTGTTATCGGATTGGGATTTGCTTTGATGTTAAACGATTCTAAATTCAAAGGTAGAAATCTCTACAGAACTCTATTGCTAATTCCTTGGGCGGTCCCAGCATTTATTTCCGTCTTGGTATGGAGAAATGGGTTTTTCAACGAAACGTACGGAATATTGAATAAAATTGTATTAGGACAATGGTTTGGAATTGAAGCGGTGAGATGGCTGGGAGATGCCTTTATGGCAAAAGTATCTGTATTGATCGTTAATGTTTGGTTGGGCTTCCCATATATGATGATGGTTTGTCTCGGAGCATTGCAATCCATTCCAGGCAATCTGTACGAAGCCGCATCCATTGATGGTGCCACAAGAATCAGGAAATTTTCCGGTATCACGATGCCATTACTCATGACTTCCGTAGCGCCGCTTCTGATTGGTTCATTTGCCTTTAACTTCAATAACTTCACGAATATCTATCTGTTGACCCGGGGTGGACCGGCGATGTCGGACTCGCTTACAAATGCCGGATCTACGGATATACTCATATCCTATACCTATAAACTGGCTTTTCAGGGAGAAAGAGGACAGGATTTTGGCTATGCATCAGCCATTGCTCTGTTTATATTCCTGATCGTCGCGGGTATCAGTTTCTTCCAGTTTAAATTTGCGGGAACCTTTGAGGAGGTGAACCGGGGATGAGGTTAATCAAACATTTTATTCTTATCGTCTTAATTGTACTGATCTTGTTCCCCATGTTCTGGATCGCAGCCACTTCCATCAGAAGAGATAACGCAGCTTTTTCTACCAAATTGTTAAGTACACGATATACATTCCAGTATTATAAGGACTTGTTGTTCAACAGGAAGAATATTCCACAGCAAATTACTGAGATGAAAAAGATTACCAATCTTTCTACTGAATATTCCAATATGAGCAAAGAAGAACTCCTTGATAATCTCAACAGAACAGAGCGGGAGTTAAAGCGCCAAATGGCACTCAGCAAAGAACAGATAGCCAAGTCTGAGGATTTTGTGGATGAAGTGGTTCAATATGCAAAATCACAAACGGATGAGATTTACCAACGTTTTAATGCCTTAAAGAATGAAGAAAAAGAATTTTTGCAAGGAGAGTTGAATCAAATCCTTAATCGCTCTGATTTGTTGACTACTGAACTGAATCTGGAACTCATTAACAGTCTGGATGAAATCTCAAAGGCAGAAAGGGCATCTTATTTAAACATTATCCAGGAACAAACACCCGAATTTGTTGAGGCATATGAGGGAATTATTGCATCGATGGATAATTACCGAGGCTTTATCCAAAGTGAATATAACACCTGGCATGACCAGATTCAAACAGCTTTGAACGAAGAAACCAAGAAAGAACTTGAAGAAATTCATCAACGTTTTCTTGATATGCTGACTCCTTCTGAATTTTCCTACTCCAAATGGAACAGGGAGATCAATTTAAGAGGGTATCGTGGTATTAGTAATGACCTGGAATCTGTTCTGAACGAAGATGAATATGAGAAATGGATGCAGTTAACCGAATTATTCAAAGCAACAGCTCAAGAAATCGATGAGGCTGTTAGTGACTATGAAACGAAAAAAAGCGAAATAACCACACAACTCTCAAAAAAAATAAATCAAGACAACAATGCTGTGTCAGAGTATCTTGAGGCAGAATCAGAAAGAAAGACGGCGTATGATTCCGTTATTCGACTTGAAAACAGTATACAAACTACACAACAGGAAATGATGGATATTGAAGAAAGGCTTAACATTTTGAATCAAAAGATCCAAGTAACTGTTTATGAGTTAAAAGAATTAAAGGAATTATTTACTTTGGAATTGCAAAAAGGAACCATTAATGGTGACTCTACAGCACCTTCAATTGAAACCATCATCGATCAATTCTACTCTTTATCACAAATGATCCAAGCGTTGGGGGAAATCAAGGTTGCTGATACGAATCTTTATGAATTGAAAACAACCATTGACTGGTTTGTGTCGAACAAACAGGAGATTGTCGCCATTTCAGAAAAACCATTAATTGAAAACGGAATGACTGTTCTAAGAAATAATATCAATCCGATTAGTACCGACTTAGAAGATTTCTCAACGATTTTGGAAAGATACAGAGAATTTTCAAGTGAACTGGATTCAGAACAAGAACAATTGACAACTGAGCGAGAAGCACTTGTTGCTAAAAGAAATCAGGTAGAGGAACTTGAACTGGACTATGAAAAAGCTTTAACAAGAGAAAGAGAAATTGAAAAGGCTAAAAGAATGATTCATCTGTTGGCTCTTTTAGAAAGGATAGAAAACTATGAAGGTCTCACAGCATATGAGACTCAGATGTCAAATTATAAGACTGAGTACGGCTTGTTTGAAAATCCTCTTAAGGGATTATTGTCAGAGTTAACATCATTAAATAAATTGATATATTTGGACAGGAACTATTTTAAAGAAACAGAGTATCTAAAAGATACTGTTGATGAAATTGAGGCGATATTAGCTGATTTTGATGTGAAAAAAGAAACGTATATCAATCTTATTCACGCAAACGTGATGATAAAAGTAACCGAATTGGATGAGATTGAAAGTCTTCAAAAGGAGGCTTATAACAGATTTTCATCGGAATTAAACAGAATAGCGAGAATTTCGAGTGATTTAAGTGAATTGGAAGCGTATTCACAAATCGCAAAATCTTTAGAAAATATTGATAAAAATATTTTTGAAAGCCTTCAATTCTGGGTTAAAAAGCCTGAACAACAATTTATGAGGTGGTTGATTAACACCGTCATATTAGCAGTGGCCACTGCCGGTATTACAGTCATGTTTTGTGCATTAGGCGCTTATCCTTTTAGTCGATTGAGATTTAAAGGTCGAAAATATGGGTTGTTATTCTTACTCTTGATTCAAATGTTTCCTATCGTAATGGGTATGGTGGCGCTTTATCTGCTCTTAAGATTTATCGGTCAATTCCTCCCGGGTTTTGGACTGGATTCTTTGTGGGGATTGGGATTGATCTATTTGGGAAACATCGCCTTTAATATGTGGCTGTTGAAAGGATACTTTGATACAATCCCGGATTCTTTGGAGGAAGCGGCAATGATCGATGGTTCAACAAGGTTCCAGACTTTTTGGAGAATCATTCTGCCATTAACTGCGCCAATGCTTGCTGTTGTCTTTTTAATTGTATTCATGGCTAATTTTAACGAATTTGTTTTAGCCAGTGTTATTTTACAAAGTCCTGAAAATTATACCTTTGCTGTAGGATTGCAATCCTTCTCATACGGTCCTTATCAGATGGAATGGGGACTATTTACTGCAGCTGCTTTAATTGGTGCGTTACCTATGGTTATTTTATCTTTGTCGTTGCAAAGATATTTAGTTAGCGGTTTAACTTCAGGAGCTGTTAAAGGATAATCAACAAATGAAAAAACACCTCGTTTAGAAAGCGGGGTGTTTTTTTCAAGTACCGTAAAGAGAGAAATTTGTTCAAGTTTTGGTAGAAACGGGAAGATAACACGCGAAATTCAATGATTTTTTGATCTAATCGACAGTCAGAAATACTCACCGTTGTATACCTTCTTGCCAACTGTTTCTGCGGACAACAATTATATTATATAATAACAAAGTTATAACAAA
Source organism: uncultured Thermotogaceae bacterium (assembly GCA_964403295.1). Classification (GTDB taxonomy): domain Bacteria; phylum Thermotogota; class Thermotogae; order MWEM01; family MWEM01; genus JASUTC01. The sequence goes on from CAYOFT010000012.1 coordinate 21,702, forward strand.
AAATTATAAAGCAAAGAGTCCTGAATCAAATTCTTTTAAAGAGGTGGTTTGATGAAACTGCTGTTGATTTCAGTTCTTTGCGGAATTGCTTTATTGTTCTTTTTTGCCTGTACCGGTCCTGGTAACGGTATCTTTACCCTGAACCAGGCGGTTGAGAGAGTCAAACAGTATATGGGCCTTCCCGAAACCAGCAACTCCACTCAAACAAACCGAATCATCTTCTATATTGGAGAAGTTTTAACAGGAGATATTATTAAAGAGGATGACCCCTTTACACCAAAGGGTGATCAAGCGGCTGGGGGTAACGGTTATTTCTTCGTTGTTGATTTGGATCCCCTTGCAAGATTTGCCCATCGTGTAACCTATATCATTGTTTCAAAAAATCCGGGTGACATCTTGATGGATTATGATGCCCTGTGGACACCTACACTCAATGGGGCCCCCACTTTGACAGGGGACATTTATGCCGCTGATTATGCGAAAAACCTTTGGCAGAACTTCACCAACAACGTTTTATCAGATGAAAGAAATGTGAAAGAACCAAGAAGAGTGATTGTTATTAGGAACGGTGGTGAGGTAGAAGGATCCATTGTTGTCAACGGGAATAACCCGGGACAGTATCCAGATGCCGGCATTTCTACAGATGCGGAGAATATGGGTGATTTCTATGAAGATTTTGAAGAAATGTCCGAAACAGAAGAGCTTTCTCCGCCAAATAACACGGAGACAGATTTAAGAAATGCCATTCAGGGCATGGCAGATGCAGGAGTCAATGACTGTTCGATTTACATTGTCACGCATGGAAATAGTGATGTTCTGGTCATGGGTAATTCAACCATGACTGCTGATGAATTTTCGTCCATGCTTTCCGATTTTTCATCCATTACCTTTAAGGTCATTATCGATGCCTGTAAAAGTGGAAGTTTTGTAGATGATTTGTCTGCTTTATCAAATGTTGGAATCGTTGTAACGGCTACTGACAGTGAAAAAAGTTCCTATGGAGATATCGACGGGCCTTCTGATCACAATCCAACGGATACAGGAGGGGAATGGACAAGTGGTTTTCTTGAGGATCTTGATGAGAACACCGAATCGGCTGCTTGGGGTGATATTTTGGAATATGCCAGTATTAACGGTGTATCACCGAAAGTTGTTCTATATTATCGATGTTTTGATTCAGCCTGGGAGAAGGATTATGCCAGGATCTTGGGGTTGAGTTTGCCTCAACGTCATAGTCCCGATTACACTGAAGATTGACCAGGGAAAAAGTTTGTAAAAGCACAAATTTATAAACAGGCAGAAAAAAACTGCCTGTTTTTTTGATAGTTTTTAAAGATTATCTCTTAAGATTTGCTTTCAATTTCCACTTAATAATGCCCGTTCAATGGCTTTTAAGATAACGATACTGCTGTATGTTGCACCGGTTACCGTATCCACCTTAAGGGATTGTTGAGAGATAACGTCCTTTGTAATCTCTTCAGCGCCTTTGCCCTTGCCGTTGACATGCTTATTTATTTTAATATCCTGAATTTCTCCTTTTTTAACCGTTACTGTCACTTCCACATCAATGGGAAATTGTTTATAAGCACCTTCATAAGTGCCATCTGCAACCTCAGAGACATTAACATTTTCTATTTTTAAGGACATGAGTTCTTCCAACCCCTCATCAAGTTTATCGATAAGGTTTTTTAATATAAAACCACCCACTATCACAACAACGGCAACGACTAACAAGACGATTAGTAGTATTTTCTTCGTTCGCTTTTTCATTTTGATTCCGTCCTTTCAAAGATTATCTGTTTATTATATATGACTATCATGATCATCTTTTTCCTTTTTCTTTTCTGTAAAATACTTAATAAAATATGAAACTGTAATAATTACAGAGAAAATCAATGGTATTCGCCATTGTAGGCTGATCATACCTGACATTAAAAAATTGTACAGAAAGATGATAATAAATGTGAGTACGAAGATTAGTCCAAAAACAAATAACAAATGGAACAAGAGTTTTTTGATTTTCATCACATCCTCAAAAGTGTTTCTTGTTATTTTAACACACCATCAGAAACTTTTGGAACTAGTCATTTAATTGGGATTATTATGGAGAGTTTGGGGTACTAGATGTGGAGTTTGGAAATATTAAATCTTGATTACCCAGTATTCACTAGATTGTGTTATGATAACGGAGAAAGTCAATTCTCGGGAGGCATTTCAATGATCATTTATCAGAAAGATTTAAATAATATTAGTAAAAAACAATTGGAAGGCTTTTTTGTAGGCTGGTCAAATCCTCTCACAAACACACAGCATTTTCAGATTCTGGAAAACAGCCAATATTTTGTGTTAGCTCTGGATACGACTACGAATAAAGTTATCGGTTTTATCAATGCGCTTAGTGATGAGGTTAACTTTGCTTTCATTCCCATGTTGGAAGTTTTGCCAAACTATCAAAACAAGGGGATTGGAACGCGACTGATGAGAATAATGTTGGAACAATTATCGACGGTTACCTGTGTTGATTTGACATGCGATGAGAATATGCAGGGTTTTTACCAACGATTTTCCATGTTAAAGTCTCATGGTATGATACTGAGAAAATACCTCAATGAGGTTTAGGAGCTGTTATTGAGATGAAAAATAACCTATACAGAACACACGGTAAAGAACCCTACAAAGTGGTTGCCCTACATGGGGGACCCGGGGCAAGTGGGTCTTTGTATGATTTATGTGAAGAAGTTGGGCTAAAGGTTGGTGTCATAGAGATACTTAATCAGGGTTTGAGTATCGATGAACAGGTAGAAGAAGTCTTTTCCGTGATTTCCTCGATTGAAGAACAACCTGTGATTTTGTTGGGACATTCATGGGGCGCCTGGTTGAGTATTTATTATGAAAATGCCCATCCTGAAACAGTGGACAAGTTGATCCTCATCTCTTCCGGTCCTTTTGAGACAGAGTACATCAATCACATTGAAAAAACAAGAACGAACCGAATGACCAGAAAAGCAAAGGAAAAGCTCTCAGAACATTTTGTGAAAATTAACGATGAAGATGAGTTTCAGGCCAATGAACACTTTGCCAAGGCGGGTCAACTTATTTCCAAATTAGATTCTTATGAGGTTGATCATGTAGATCTTGATGACAAACAACAGGTGGATATGAAAATTTATCAACAGGTTTGGGGTGAAGCTTCAAAAAAACGAGAAACCGGAGAGCTAATGAACGCTTTGAAAAATGTTCAATGCCCCATACGAGTTATACACGGGGACCACGACCCACACCCCGTAGAAGGTGTAAAAAGACCCCTCCAGATAGAGGGGTTGAATGTAAAGTGTTTTGTTTTATCAAAATGCGGTCATTACCCATGGCGAGAAAGACATGCAAAAGAAGCCTTTTATCAGAATCTGGAAAAAATCATCAATGAATGAATGATTTTTTAAGCAACTTCCACTGATTTTTCCCCGCCAGGTTCCGCACAATTGACCGATTCTTCATCTGCCAAAGCTTTAGTCATACCAATGATTAGGAAGAGAAATGTTAGTGCCATATTTCCCAACGATCCAACAAGAATCAGGTGATGAGCGTCAAAATGGTCCAGTCCCAAACCGAATAAAAAGGCTCCTACCGGAACAATCAGTTGAGTTAATACAGCAATCACCGAGAAAACTCTTGAACGGTAATTGGATGACACCTTTTTTTGAAAAAGGGTAAGCATGGGGGTGTTAACCAATGCGTTAAAAATACCAGTCATAGCAAATATCACAGCAATGACACTGAAATACAACCATGAACTGCCCCCAAAGAACGTTACGGCAAACGGGTATGCAATAATGGAAAAACCCAAGAAGAGAAACGATTCTGCTATGATTCCCGTTTTAAATAAAGAGGTAGCCTTTTTCTTTGACAAAAAGACACCCAGGACAATATTTCCTACCAATATACCCACAACCCAGCTGGTTTCCATAAAACCAAATTGCTGTCCCGAAAATCCCACGACTTCTCTAGTAAAAAAGGGAACTAAAACCGAAAACATACTGGTCATTAAAAAGTTAGACAGCATGGCGAATATGAGCAATAAAAGCAATCCCTTCATACTCTTTAAATAAACAAACCCTTCTTTGATATCAACCAGCGTTGATTTGATGTTGATCTTCACCTTCTCCGTTGTTTGATGATAGTTGATAAACATCTCACTCAAGCCTGAGAGTACAAAGGAAATTCCGTTGATTAAAAATACCACTTCAATTCCGAATAACCCATAAAGAATACCACCCATAGCTGGTCCAACAATAAAAGAAAAGCTGTTGATTCCCTGAATGATTGAATTGGCCTTATTCAAGTCGTTGTTGTGAACAATATCTCCCAACATAGCTTGTGTGGCGGGGTCAAAAGTAATATCCATAGTGGATATGATAAACTGTGCAATGAGAAGTCCTGATATCTGAAGCATATCCATTCGAGTCATGAGGGCCAGAAGGAGTATAATGGCCCCTCTTGCGAAGTCCATGTACACCATGATCTTTTTCCGGTCAAATCTGTCACCCAAAACCCCTGCAAAGGGACCGAAAATAAGTCTGGGTAAATTTGACACCAGTACAAACGTCCCCATGATCGTTCCCGAACCGGTTAAATCAAGGATGAACAAAGGAATGGCGATCATCTGTATACCGGAACCAATAATGGAGACTAAACGCCCCAAAGCGTAAAGATAAAAATTTTTCTTGTTGATGTTCATAACCTCACCACCAAATCAATAATTTTATTATTCTTGTGAATTATACAACAAAAAATAAATAAAGTCAAGTTATAAATTAATATTATTTATTTAGTTATTAATATATTTTATGTCTCGGCATTTAATTTGAATTTGAATGGAGTTTTTTTGGGTTTGTTTAACCTGAATAAATGTTGTATAATCAAACCAGGAGGTTTGAAAATGGTAAGGATAGTATCGGACAGTTCTTGTGATCTGCCGGACAAATTTATAAACGAACTGGATATCCGCCTGGTTTCCATGAACGTCAATATCGATGGAATGGATTATAAAGAGCGAATTAACCTGGAACCTAATGAATTTTGGGAAAAGATGAGACATGCTGTCAATCTGCCCAAGACTTCCCAACCTTCGCCATTGGAATTTGAGGAAGAATTTTTAAAGATTGAAAAAGAAGGCAATACACCCCTTTGTATCACCATCTCCTCAAAGCTCAGTGGAACGTATCAATCTGCATTCATGGCTTCCAAGATGATGAAAGAAGAAATCACCATCTTCGATTCTCTTGCCGGATCCCTTTCACATGGAGTCCAGGTATTAAAAGCGGCCAGAATGGCAAGAGATGGGGCAAATAAAGAAGAGGTAATTGAGGAATTAACCAAATACAGAAAAGCAGTTAAGATCATTATCCCTCTGTTTACCGTTGAAAATATCGTCAAAGGCGGAAGATTGAACAAACTCCAAGGGGGGATCGCAAAATTGCTGAATATCAAAGTCATCGCAGAGGGAATTGATGGCGCAGTGGATGTGAGAAAGAAGGTTAGAGGTAGAAAACGGTTTATTGAAGAAATTTCCAACGTTATTCATACACTTAAACCTGAAAACTATAAGATTCTTGGGATTACACACGTGGATAATTTGGAGGATGCCCAAAGATTTAAAGGTGAATTGGAGCAGTTATACGATAATGAAATCATCATTAACGATATGGGACCGGTAATGGCAACGTATGCCGGTGAAAAAGGATTGATACTTGCCCTTTGAAGATAAATCTTACAATTTTTCAATTAAACACAAATAAAGTTAAACAAAACAACGGTAAACATTCCGTTAGCAGGTGATTTATGGAACGCGTGTTGATTGTAAACGTGGGTCTGAAAGGACACTCGTTAATTGAACTTGAAGAAATGGAAAAAGAGATGAAAGGACTGGTTGAAACAGCTGGTGGGGAGGTTGTTGAGACAATCCATCAATTTAGAGATCAGTTGAATGGTGCTACACTAATAGGAAAAGGCAAATTGAATGAAATCAAACCGATTGTTTTAGAGCAGGAAATCGATTTGGTTGTCTTTGATAATAAACTCAGTTCAACTCAATTAAGGAATATTGAAGCGGTGTTGGATTGTCATGTGATTGATCGTATTCAGCTGATATTGGACATCTTTGCCAGACATGCGACGACAAAAGAGGGGAAATTGCAAATAGAGCTTGCACAATTAGAGTATCTCCTCCCCAGAATACTTGGAATGGGAAAAGAGATGTCAAGACTTGGTGGGGGGATAGGAACAAGAGGTCCTGGAGAAACCAAGTTGGAAGTTTCCAGACGAACCATCAGACAACGTATCACTCTTTTAAAAAAGCAATTGGCCAGGATAAAAAAACAACGGGAAACCCAACGCCAGAGAAGACTGAATGCAAATACTTCAATGGTTTCCATCATTGGGTATACTAATTCGGGGAAGACAACGCTCTTGAAGAGCCTTTCCAAAGACGAGAAAATCAAACCCAAAGATGAATTGTTTGCCACACTTAGCCCGGTTTCCAGGAAGGTTTATTTGGGCAATAACAAGCAGGCTGTTTTTAATGATACAGTGGGGTTCATTCGAAAACTACCGCATAACATCATCGAATCCTTCAAAGCCACACTTGAAGAGATTACTTACAGTGACCTGATTATTCATGTAATTGATTGTACAGAATCCAAATGGAAAGAGAAAATGTCAGCTGCTGATGCAGTATTGAAAAGTATAAATGCCATGAATATACCTAAGATAAAAGTGTTGAACAAGATTGATCTGTTAACACAGGAGGAAATTGAGTTTCTTAAGGTATCTCATCCTGATTATCGGTTGATATCATCTGCTAAAAAACAAGGACTCGATGAACTGAAGATGGAAATTTTAAATTTTTTTGAAGAAAAAAGGATTCTATAACAAGAAAGGAGAAACATGCAAGATTATCACGTACATTCATTTTTTTCCGGAGACTCCGAATCCCGGATAGAAGACATTGTTGAACAATCCAAGAAAATGGGGATTGAACATTTGATCATCACCGATCATGTAGACGATATGCAAACGGAGTTTGCGAAAGGCGATACCATTGCCAACACACAGGAATACATACAAACCATGGCAAAATTTGGACTTCCCGCGGGGCTTGAATACAGCTGGGATGGGAAAACGCCTCAAACAGTCAATTTAGGTGATTTTGATTTTGTTATTTTATCTTATCATTGTGATTTTACAAGGGAAAACGGACAAATAAGATATGATAAATACTTGGATGATTTTGAAACAATCATCGCTCAGGTTGAGGACTTTAATGTAATCGGTCACATAGATTTCCCAAGAAGATACGATGAAGAGAACAGAAAGTTTACCAAAGACCTTTACGGAAAACTGAAAGATCTTTTCAAAAAACTCATTTCCAGGGGCAAGGGTATTGAATTGAATATGGCTGCTGTCTCCATGTACGGAGAGCCGAATCCCGATTGGGATATCCTTCAATTGTACAAAGACTGTGGGGGCGATGTGATTACCATCGGCTCGGATGCCCATACAGCGGATAGAGTGGGTAAAAACATCTCCCTGGGTCTTAAACGTTTGAAGGAAACAGGGTTTGATTATTTGGATGTTTTTGAAGATGGCAAATGGACCAAAAAGAAGATAAAAAAATAAAAAAGGCGGACTTTTAAAGTCCGCCTAACTCTTGTCATCTATTTTAAGACGTTGAGTGTTTCTTATGTTATTGTTTATTTGTTCCTGGAGCCGGCCTTTTTGCCAGTTCTCTGTCCACCATGAATATGCCTCTGTTGTCTTTTCCAATCATCTTTAACATTTGAACATATTCATCTGTGCTTGCTTCTTCTTCAACTTGTTCATCAATGAACCATTGCAACATGGATATGGTTGCCCGATCTTTTAATTCCTCGGCAACATCCATCATATGATTGATGCGCTTTGTCACATGTTGCTCGTGTCCGTATGCTGCTTCGAATGCTGCCAATGGTGAGTCCCATTCTTTTTGTGGTTTTTCAATAGCTTCCAATTCTACTCTTCCTCCTCTTTCAATAAGGTAATCATAGAATTTTCTGGCATGTGCTAATTCCTCTTGTACCTGTTGATCCATCCAATTGGTAAACCCATTGAGATTTAATTCTGCGAAATATGCGGCCATTGATTGATATAGATAAGCTGCAAATAACTCTTCATTGATTTGTTTGTTGATCTCATCTTGCATTTTCTTTTCTATCATCGCGTTTCCCCCTTTTTATTGTATGTTTGATTATTAGACGACTAATGACAGTTTTTTATTACGCTAACTTTTTGATCTCCTGTTCCAGTTTTTCCAAGGCTTCTTTCAGTATCGATCGGGGACAGGCAATGTTAAAACGCTGAAATCCACTTCCCTCGTAACCAAACATCATACCTTCATCTAGGGCTAGCTTTGCCTTATTCAAACACAAATCGTTGATTTTTTCGTGGGAAAGATTGAGACCTCTGAAATCTACCCAAGCCAGATAAGTGCCCTCCAACGGGAAAACCTTGAGAGTTGGGATTCTATTTTCAACAAAATCGCACATAAATTTGTAATTGTCCCAAACGTAAACCATCATTTGTTCGTACCACTCTTTGCCATATTGATAAGCCGTTTGAAATCCAATAACGCCAAAGAGATTCAACATGCCAATATGCCAGGCATCGATTTTGTTTTGAAATCTTCTTCGGATTTGTTCATCCGGAATGATGGCCGATGCACTGGCCAAACCGGCTAAATTGAAAGTCTTTGAAGGGGCAATAAAGACCATTGAATGGGATTGAAACTCTTCGAAAGTCAAAAAAGAGTGGTGTTGATGATCTCCAAAAACCAAATCAGCATGAATCTCATCTGAGATGATGAAGATATCATTCCTTTTACATATTTCTCCAAGCTTTTTTAAGGTATCTTTTTCCCAAACTCTGCCCACTGGATTGTGTGGGTTGGACAG
>CAYOFT010000013.1:0-30100 GCA_964403295.1 uncultured Thermotogaceae bacterium
GTTTCATCATCCACAATTAAAAAGACTGGCATATTCCAACTCCTAAAAAACAAAATTCAGATTTATTATAACATCATTTTTATTATTCTTTTTTAAGCAAATGCCTGAGTCCACCCGTTAAATATTCCATAACGTTCCATCATCTCAATAGCCTGAGAATACTCAGTTTCAGTTATCTTACGGTTAATTTCTGGATATTCCTTGGCTTTGTACACAGGAAAATATTGAGACATGAGCGAAACGTGGATCGAAGGGGATAACTCTTCTGAGATGAAAGCCATTGCCTTTTCGGTTCCAGATATCTTATTGGGGAGGACCAAATGTCTGATAATCAAACCATTGGACCCTTTCTGCCGGTACATTTCTCTAATCACTCTTTGTGCCTGTGTCCAATAATCCTTCACCCCGGAATATCGTAAACCCATTTCATTATTCGTATAGCGAATATCCGCTAAATAAACGTCCACGACCCCTTCCATCAATTGAATGATTTCAACATTATCATAACTGCTGGTATTGTAAACAACCGGAATTGTTAGTCCATTTGGGATTGCGTAAAGAAGCGCTTCAACAATACTTGGAAGATGAGGGGTTGGCGTTACCAAATCAAGATTTGAACAGCCTTTTTTTTGTAAATCCAGAAATATTTCTCCAAGCTCTATTGAGGTATGATCCTTTCCATTGTTCCTTTGACTGAAGGCAAAATTCTGACAATAACAACATTTCATGGCACACCCTGAAAAGAAGACAGCGCCTGCACCACTTCCCTTTACGAGTGGTGGTTCCTCTCCGGTGTGAATGACAGCGTTTGTTAGTCTTGCATTCTCGGTTTGCAAACAAACGCCTCTTGTCTCTTTCCTGTTAACTCCACAATTTCTGGGACATAGTTTGCAAGTTTGTATATTATCTTTTAGTTTTTGGTATATTTGTTCAAGTTGACCGGAGTGATAAGTTGAAAGATAAGTACCCTTTTCAGGTAGTTCCATCGTAAATGCCTCCTTTTTCAAAAAACATCCAATGATAACACAAAAAAACCCTCAACTGAGTGAGGGTTTTTGATAGGTAGTATCAATTTTAACTATTTTAAGTGAATTTTCACAGATGTTACATTTGAAATGTTATCACTTACCGGACATCTGCTTTCAATAACTTCAAGCCATTTATTTAAAGTCTCTTCATCAGCATCAGTATCTGCATTAACCTTTACAACAATTTCCTGATAACCAGGTCTGACATCTTTGGCTTTTCCCATGAACCCGGCTGGATTTAATTCACCGTCAATATTAAATGAGAGAGATCTGATTTCAAATCCCATTTCCTTTGCTACCATATGTCCAACGACATTTAAACAACCTGCAAGTGCCGCTAAAACAAATTCGACTGGGTTAGCTCCATGGTCTGTTCCTCCAAGATTAGGTGGTTCATCAATTGTTAAAGTAAAATTACGGGCTTTAACTGTTGCTTTTGAAGGGCTTTCACTCGTTGCTTGTACTGAAAATATTGCGTTTGGCAATTTCATCAACTCCTAAAGTATTTTGTGTTATCATTGCAGTTGACGCAAAGAGTGTTAATTATATTTCATTTTCCAAGTAGGTGAAAAAATGTTGAAAATCACAGTTTGTTGTTTAGCCGCTGGATCATCCTCTAGATTTAAGGGTGAAAAGCTACTTCATGTTTACAGGAAAAAAACCATTACTGAACATGTGTTAGATATTATAAATACGTTGATTGATAACGACTCAATTATTTTTCAGAGACTTGTTATAACAAAACCCTCTCTTTTGAGTTTTTATCAGAAGAAACTTCCAATTGACTGGAAAGTGATCAAAAATGAAACCTATAAGGAAGGAATGTCCACTTCTCTAAAGTTAGCCGTTTTGGAAGCAATTTATAACGAAGCTGATTTCATATTGCTTTTTTTGGCTGATATGCCCATGATCAAGTCAATGACTGTTAATCAAGTCATTGAGAAAGCATTGGAATCTCCAGAAAAAATCATCCGCCCCTTTTTTAAAAGTCAACCGGGCTTCCCGGTGGCATTGCCAAAGCAATATTTTAAAGAATTAACCCTTTTAACAGGGGATGTTGGCGCAAAAGCTGTGATAGAAAGGCACAAGAAGAATTTAATACGGATTGATTGTGACGATTACGGAAGCATTTTTGATATAGACGAAGATATATGGAATTCGAAAGAGATATATTGATATAATTGTCTGTATTCTGATATATTAGCCTAATATTAGCTATTTTAGAGTTTGAATAAGCAAGAGAATTTTAGTATCATACATTTAGCACTTAAGGCACGAGAGTGCTAAAATTTAAGGAGGTGTCACGATGAGAATTAAACCTTTAGGTGACAGAGTATTAATTAAACCTATTACAGAAGAAAAGAGAACAGAAGGGGGACTCGTTCTTCCCGATACAAGCAAAGAAAAGCCTCAAAAGGCAGAAGTGATCGCCGTAGGAAAACTTGAAGATGTAGATTTAAACGTGGGCGACAGAGTGATCTTCTCCAAATATGCCGGTACGGAGATTAAGATCGATGGTGAAGATTATATCCTGATCGATTCCGGCGATATCCTTGGCCTTATTGAAGGTTAAGAGTCGATTAAACAATAAAAGGAGGGAATTGTTATGGCAAAGGTAATGAAATTTGATGAAGAAGCAAGAAGAAAATTACAAGCTGGTATGAATCAGTTGGCAGATGCCGTAAGAGTTACACTTGGACCAAGAGGCAGAAATGTTGTTCTCGAAAAGAGCTGGGGAAGTCCTACTGTAACAAATGACGGTGTGTCAATTGCCAAAGAAATAGAACTGGAAGATAAATTTGAAAACCTAGGCGCACAATTGTTGAAAGAGGTTGCCTCAAAGACAAACGATGTAGCAGGTGACGGAACAACAACAGCAACCGTACTCGCCAGCGCAATCGCAAAAGAAGGCATGAAGAACATTGCAGCCGGAACCAACCCAATGATCATGAAAAGAGGAATAAAAGCCGGAGTTGACGCAGCTGTAGAAAGTATCAAAGGCGCAAGCAAAAAAATCGAAAGCAAAGACGATATCGCTCACGTTGCCAGCATCAGTGCAAACAACGATGACGAAGTCGGTTCCTATATTGCAGAAGCAATGGACAAAGTTGGAGAAGACGGTGTTATCACGGTTGAAGATTCAAAAACAATGGACACATTCGTTGACTTTGCGGAGGGTATGCAGTTTGACAGGGGATATATTTCACCATATTTCGTGACTGATACGGAAAAAATGGAAGTTGTTCTCAAAGAACCCCTTATCATGATTACCGATAAAAAAATTACAGCCATCAAACCAATCGTCCCACTTCTTGAAAAAGTTGCACAGTCCGGAAAGCCATTACTCATCGTCGCTGAAGATGTTGAGGGCGAAGGACTCACTACATTGGTTCTCAACAAGCTCAAGGGTACATTGGATTCTTGTGCTGTTAAGGCACCCGGTTTCGGAGATAGAAGAAAGGCCATGCTTCAGGATATTGCCATTCTTACAGGCGGAACGGTTATCAGCGAAGAAGTAGGATTAACTCTGGAAAACGCCACACTGGAGGATCTTGGACAGGCAAATGTCATCAGAATCAAGAAAGATGACACAATCATTGTAGACGGTCATGGAAAGGTTGAAGAAATCAAAGAGAGAATCAACCAGATCAAAAAGCAGATTGAAAACACCACATCCGATTATGAAAAGGAAACACTACAGGAAAGAATGGCAAAACTCTCCGGTGGCGTTGCTGTTATCAAAGTCGGAGCAGCAACAGAAACAGAATTGAAAGAGAAAAAACACAGAATCGAAGACGCACTCAGTGCAACCAGAGCTGCTGTTGAAGAAGGAATCGTTCCCGGTGGTGGCGTTACATTATTGAGAGCGAAAAAAGCTGTAGAGGCCATTGCAGAAACTCTTTCAATCCCTGAAGAAAAAATCGGTGCATTGATCGTTGCAAGAGCATTGGAAGCTCCTCTCAGACAGATCGCCCTTAACGCTGGTGTAGACGGATCCATCATCATCGAAAAGATCAACAGTAACGATGATGTAGAATTCGGTTACGATGCCATGAAAAACCAGTACAGAAACCTGGTTGATGCCGGTATCATTGATCCAACAAAGGTTACCAGAAGTGCATTACAAAATGCTGCATCCATCTCTGCCATGTTGCTCACAACAGAAGTCCTCATAGCAGACAAACCGGAAGAAAACGACGGTGGCGGAATGCCAGGCGGCGGAATGCCCGGTGGTGGCATGGGCGGAATGCCAGGAATGATGTAATAAAAGATAGAAATTATTGAAAGGCGGGGAAACCCGCCTTTTTTTTATTACAAAAAAAATGACTTTGTACTCCCGATCACGCGGCTTCTTCTTAAGGTAGGGTCTGCTGAAAAACTCAGAACCTTCATTAATATAGATTTATAGCGTGTTTTTGCCTGTTTAGCTGCAAGGTTTTTAAAGGATTTTACGAAAAAACCTTGCATCGGGCGTTGAGAAACACGCCTTGAAGTTTTTGAAAAGCAAAACTTCACTTATGTTTTAAAGCGGGAAATCCCCTCTTGGGAAGAGGGGTGCAGTTTCAAAGAAACTGCTAGGAGTTTTCATTGAAAACTCCATGGCAGCGCTAGCTGACGGTGTGGGTTTATTCATAATAACGAGAACATCACTGCTAATGGTATTCTCCCAATACCCCCCCATCCTCTTCGAGGCCATCCCTCCGGTGGGGGGGGATTTTTCGTTTTTCAGCAGACCCTAAGGTATGAGATTTTGCTGCAAAGCTGATATAATAAACCCATATTTTATCTGGAGGGAATGTTATGTCAAAGCCTGAAAAGATGAGCGATTTTTTTAAGACGCGTGTAGATGGATATGATGAACACATGCGGTTGAATGTGGATGGATTCAAAAAGATATATACTATCGTCGCAGACCCCATTGAGCAAACACAAAAAGCTCTCAATCTTTTGGACTTGGGTTGCGGAACAGGCCTGGAACTGGAGGCTGTCTTTCAAAAAGCTCCTAATGCAAGAGTCACCGGGGTAGATCTTTCGAAGGAAATGTTATCGCGTCTTGTTGAGAAATACCCGGATAAAAAGAAACAAATAACCTTAGTAAAAGACTCTTATTTGGAAATTTCCTTTCCGGAAAAAAAATATGATTATGCTCTATCAGTGATGACCTTACATCACTTAACAAAGGAAGAAAAAGTAACTGTTTATCAAAAAATCTTCAACACGCTTAAGGATGATGGCATCTATATTGAGGCGGATTATGTGGTGAGTCCTTCAGAAGCGGCTGATCGATTCAACAATTATCAGGAGATAAAAGAAACTTATGGAATAAAGGATATGCACAACTACCATTTTGATATCCCCTTTAGTAAAGTAACTCAAACCCAATTATTCCATCAGGTGGGATTTAAAAGTGTGGAAGTCATTTTAGAACTTGAAAACGCCTGTATTTTTAAATGCCAAAAAACACAGTGATTATTCAGGAGGATGATTCATGTACGAAAAAAAAGAGGCCTTTAAAGCCAGAATCGAGCAGAGAATTGACGAGATTACTGCTTTGATGATAAAAAACAGAAAGATTATCGAAAACTGGAAATTTACCGTTGAAGATTCTTTATACCCGCCCGGAGAAGGTTGGCAACCCTGTCAGCAGCACCAACTTTGGGAAAAAACAGGCGAAGTACCTGTCTGGTTTGAGACTTCTTTCCAAATTCCTGAAAGAACAGAATACGAAGATATATTGCTGGATGCCTGGTTTGGCGGTGAAAGTCTCGTTTTTGTGGATGGAAAACCGTTCGGTGAATTAAACCCCTATCATCGCTCTGTCAATCTTAACGCCTATTCCGATTCAAAGCGTCATACCTTATCCATACAAGTAGTCCCCCATCTTCTCTTTGGTGAAAAATCGACGAAAAGGCAATTTGACCATGCTCATCTGTTGATTATTGATAAAAGAATCAAACAATTTACCGATAAACTTCGCATTTCTTTGGAAACCGCCTTTTACAACAAGGATGAGACCCTTGCTGAAAGTCTTTTTGTATTATTGGAGAAAGTCCTAAAAAAATTGAAACTCCCAAGAGATACTGAGAATTATTCAAAAACTCTCATGGATAACCCATCCATAAGAGAATATGTTCAAAAAAAATATATCTCTGAAGAACTTGACTGTTTTGGGGGACAGGAAATAACAACTGAGATGTATCAAAGATTAGAACTTGCTGAGAATGTGCTAGCAGAAGGCTTGAACATCCTAAAAGGGACTTTTCCCCCGCAGGGAAAAATATCAGCAATCGGTCATGCACACATTGATTATGCATGGTTATGGCCTATATCTGAAACAAAAAGAAAAATCCCCAGAACCTTTTCAAACGCTATCAGTTTATGTCAACGTTTTGACCACTTCATTTTCGCCCAATCATCTGCACAAATGTATAAGGATGCACTAGAACTTTATCCTGAACAAATGCAAACCATTAAATCGTTTGTTCAACAGGGAAAATGGGAACCAGTTGGCGGAGCCTGGGTAGAACATGATTGTAATATCCCTTCTCCGGAGTCGCTCATCAGGCAAGTTTACTACGGTCAGCGTTTTTTTAAGGAACATTTTGGCAACTACTGCAAAGTAGCTTGGTTACCGGATGTCTTCGGTTTCCCATGGACACTGCCACAAATTCTTAAAAGTGCCAGCATGGATTATTTCTTTACAACCAAGCTCACTTGGAATGAAAAGAACCCACTGCCTCACGACACCATGATCTGGAGAGGCATCGATGGATCAGAAGTCCTCTATCGGAGTTTTAAAAACGATCAGGGTTACAATGCCAGAATAGACCCAGAAACACTACTGGAAAATTGGGAGAATTATCGTGAAAAGGTCACCGTTCCCTTGAGTTTCATCACATTTGGTTATGGTGACGGTGGTGGTGGTCCAACGGATCAACAGATGGAAAACTTCAAATTGTTGAGAGATATGCCCGGCCTGCCTAAAATTGAGCAAATGGCTTCAAAAGAACATTTTAAAATGTCTAGTGAATACATCAACCAAATGGAAGTATGGGATGATGAATTATACTTGGAATTTCATAGAGGCACTTACACATCCCAGGCCAGAACAAAAAAGCTTCACAAACAAGCGGAAGACATGCTTATCAATTTGGAATATTTGAATACACTCCTGGAAGAACCAAATAATTATCCTCATGCGAAAATTGATGCATTATGGGAAACCGTCCTTAGGAATGAATTTCACGATATCTTACCCGGTTCTTCAATACCTCAGGTTTATCAAGATTCAGAAAAACAATTAAGTGACGTTTGTCAACAGTCTCAACATTTGCAAACGGCTTTGATTCAAGAAAAAGCAAATCACCAAAAGAATTATCTGAGTATTTTCAACCCCTGCGAATACGAAAGGGAAACTATTTTTATTTTAGAAGATGATACACCCTGGTTATTAAAAAGCACTGACGGACAAAGCCTAATGCCTTTTCTAACTCATGACGGCTGTTATTTATATCATTACAACAAACCCATACAACCATTTTCTTCCCATATATTCTTTAAAGAGAAGATCGTTACACCACAAAAGCAAACAAAAGATAAAACTTTAAATTATGAAAACCAATATTATAAAGCACACATCACTCAAACCGGTGCAATACAGGTCTTTGATAAAACTGCTCAAAGATATCTCTTTAAGGAAGCAGGGAATAAACTTCGCTTTTACGAGGATGTTCCAATGTTTTGGGATGCTTGGGACAGTGCTGCCCATTATGAAGAATACGAACACAAGCTTTCCCCCTCGGCTATCAATGTCATTGAATCAAACGATTTAAGAAAAGTCATTGAAGTTGTTTATATCGTTAAAAAAACAATTATTCGTCAATACTATATTTTTAATCATTGTGAAAGTGTCATTCAAGTCAAAAATGACATCGATTGGCATCATAGAAGAATGATGCTAAAAGCTGATTTTGACACCACCGTTTTAAGCAGAAAAGCGAGTTTTGATCTGGGGGCAGGTTACATTTACAGAAACACGCATAAAAACACCGATTTTGAGAAAGCCAAATTTGAAGTTCCGGGTCATCGTTGGGTGGATATTTCTGAACGGGATTTTGGAGTGGGAATTCTCAATGATTGTAAGTATGGATATTCCACCGATCAGGGAAAAATCTCACTAACCCTTTTAAGAGCGCCTATCAACCCGGCTGTTTTTGCCGATGAGGGCAAACACACTTTCACCTACGCCATAAGTTCTCATCGCTACGAAGATCATTTATCGACAATAAAAAACGCTCGAAAACTCAATAGACCTTTGATAAACTTTAGTGGCAGAAGTGATCTTCTACAAAAATTTTCTTTGGACATCCCTGTCGATTCATTACAAGTCATGTGTATGAAAAGAAACCTGGAGAACATGTTGGTAATCAGATTATGTGAAGTTGCCGGTTCACGGGGTAAAACCACAATAAGCTTGAAAGGTATGGAAATAGAAACTGTTTATGCAGCAAATATTCTAGAAGATCAACAAGAAAGAATGGAGCCGGCTGGAAAAGATTCTTTTGTATTGGCGTACGAGCCCTTTAAAATCTACACATTCATTATCAAGACAGAAGGATAGGACATTGAAGATTTTTAATTTTTTGGATGAAAGTTTTAAAAAACACAAAAAACAATTTATACTACAATCGCTGATGACAGTTGGGGTAGTATCCATCGTACTGTTATTTCTGGATTTTTTAGCCGATGGAATCGTAGTGGCTTCAATCGGAGCAAGTTCCACTATTGCCTTTGGAAATCCTCATGATGAAAGTGCAGGGCCCAAGTACCTTATCGGTGGCTATACATTCGGTGTGATCAGCGGAGGCTTTTGCTGTCTTTTAGCGCTTGGTATCCAGAACTTAATTCCAGCTGTCAATTCTGATATTGTAATGGCTTTATTAGGTGCCTTTTCAGTGGGGTTAACCATGTTTTTAATGGTCATCACCAATACAGAACATCCACCTTCATCAGCACTGGCACTAGGTCTGGTTTTAAACGGCTTTTCGATAATGTCAGCCGCTGTAGCGATTATAGGGATCTCTTTAATCTCCCTAACTCAGCGGCTTTTAAAAAAATATATGTTTGATTTATATTAAATAACTGAAATACTTTGTTTAAACGTTTTTTTCACAAATCGCTTTCAAGGAACGTTTTAAAAACACCTTTAATAATTCTTGTCTATATTCCTGAGACAAGCCAAAACCCGTTGAAACCGTTGCGTTTTGTGTTTGTTCCATTAATTTTTCCGTTTTTCCTTCTATTTCATTTAAATACGTGTCCTTAAGCATCTCTTCCGCTTCCAACAAACGTTTGGCATAGCCAGGTCTTGCACCATAAGCAATACCAACTTCGAGTATTCTGCCGTTTTCCACATAAGCGCAGAGATAAAGGTTAAACTGGGAGACATCATAATCTGTCCGAGATAAATACTGGAACGAACCATAATTGTAATGCTTTTTAATCGCAACTCCAAGAACAATGGAAGGCTCTTTTCTAACCAGGTATTCTTCCAGTGAAAGTCTTGATTCGCCCGTTCCATCGTATATCATAACCATGGCTTTATATGCCACCAATGCCGTGATGATATCTGACCAGCCATATTTCTGGGCAATTGATCCGGAAATCGTTGCCATGTTTCTGATCTGATTCGTTCCTACGCATTTCAATACTTGGACCAGATCATGGTTTTTCAGGGAATCTATAGCTTCATTGATGGTCATGTTACCACCAATAAACCATTGATCATCCCTATCCTCAATTTGATTTGGCAATAATCCCTTTAAATCCAGGACAATCTGAGTTCTCTCTTCTTCTCTTAAGGCTGTTGATAAACCTCCAGTTGAAAAAAGCGTATGTTCAGGATTTTTTTGATAAATCTCCCAGGCATCCTTAAGACTGTTTGGCTTCAAATATTCTTTCAGGTTTATTAGCATCCGTATTTCCTCCTTCAAATTCAATCTGGTTATCAGGTATGTATTGGTCAATCAGTTCTTGAAAATGCTTCATCTCTCTATCGACAGCGTATACATACAACCTTTGCATTAATTCTGCAATCTCAATCGAAGTGTGTTTTTCATCTTCAATTACTCTAAATATCTTTGGGTGTTTCGTTGACAAAGCCTTTTCCATATCCAAAAAGAGTTCCTCGTATAATTTCTCACCGGGTCTGATTCCGGTATATTTTATCTCTATGTCTTGTCCCGGTACCAATCCAGCCAGAATAATCATGTTTTCCACCAAATCTTTGATATAAATCTGTTCTCCCATATCCAAAATGAAAAGATCTCCATTCTTCATGAAACTGGAGGCTTGAAGCACTAATGAGGAGGCTTCGGGTATGGTCATAAAAAAACGACGCATATTTTTATCGGTTACTGTTACCGGACCACCATTTTTAATTTGTTCCTTGAATTTCGGGATAACACTCCCCCTGCTACCTAACACATTCCCAAAACGAACTACGGAAAACTTGGTTTGCCTTTCGGTTTTAGCAACAGAACGGATATACATCTCTGCCAATCGTTTGGATAAACCCATAATAGAAGTTGGATTGACTGCTTTATCGGTGGAAATGAGGGTAAAACGTTGGACATTATTGTCCAAACACACATCAACCAAGGTCTTCGTTCCCAAGGAATTAACTCTGAAAGCTTCTGATGGATTCTCCTCCATCAAAGGAACATGTTTGTGAGCAGCACAATGGTAAACAATCTCCGGTGCGTATTCTTCAAAGACAGATGTTAACCGTTGTTTATCTGTGACATCTCCTATTATCCTTATAAATTCAACATTGTATTCAGTTAACAACGGCAAAAATTTATGAGAAGCGTTATATATGCTGTTTTCCCCACGGCCCATTGCAATAATTTTCTGGGGTCTCATGGCGATTAACTGCCTGGTAATTTCACTACCAATGCTGCCGCCTGCACCCGTAACCAAAATAACCTTATCCCTGTTGGCTTCTTCTATCTCTGTTAAATCCAATCGAACCGGTTCTCTTCCCAAAAGGTCTTCGATGGCTACTTCTCGAATTTGATCCGCTGCTATTTTATTATCAATGATTTCGGTAATTGAAGGTAATACTTTCAGCGCAACACTTTTTAAATCCATTTTGGATGTGATGCGTTTCATTAACGTTGAATCAGCTGAAGGAATGGCAACTATTATTTCATCGAGTTTTTGTTCATTTATGATTTTATCTAAATTAACAATGGGACCGAAAACCTCTATGCCCCTTACTCTTCTTCCGATTTTTCTTTTTGAATCATCAATAAAGGCAACGACATTTTTCGGGGATTTTGATTTGTTTAAATCTTCATATAACAAAATTCCCGCTTCTCCGGCTCCTAGAATACCGACTCTTTTTTTACTGACTATTATATCTCCTTTTCTCTCACTCTCATGGACATACCAACTCCACCAGACTCTGCTAAGTAGTACTAACAAGGAGGCCCCCAAAAATTGCATGATCCCAACTGAACGGGGCATAACAGTCGGGAAGACAAGGTCAATTAATAAATTTAAGAAATAAGCTACAATTGTTGCTTTAAAAATCAATACGACTTCATTATTGCTCATATACGCCCATACGACTTTATAAACACCAAACAAAAAATATGCTGTGACACCAATCACAGAGGCGATTAAAACGGCCGGGGAAAATTCAAAAACAGATTCAAAATCCCATCCAAATCGAATGAACAGTGATAGCGTTCCCGATATTATAAAAATTAGAAAATCAACAAGAAAAAGAAATAATCTCCGGAGCATTCAACAGTCACCACCTGGTTGTGAGTTCCAATTTATCCGAAAAATGCAGTAAAGCGTATTGATCCAATAGATCTCTTTTATCTTTTGTCATATACACTCTGACAATCTGCACCAATTGTCCGGAAACGGATTGATAAAATGGATTTGATTTTAAAAATGATTCAAAATCAATTAGATTATCAGTTGACTCTCCGGTTCTTAGATATACCTCGTTGACAAGGAATTCATTAGGATGAGCCAATGTTAATTTGTAAGGAGTGTCTATTTTAAAATAGTTTAGAGGATGATCAAGAATCATTTTTAATTCTTCTCGATCGTCTTTTCTTATTTCTTTTTTTTCAAGAAGGTCCGCTATCCTTTGCCTGATAGCCTCTATTCGCTCTTCACCAACACTCATGGCAACGCTTGTTGGATCCATACCGGTGATACTGAAAGATAATTCAATGATGCTTTTCCACAGTTTTCTTTCTTTGTAATCCGTCATAATGGAAAAGGCTTCTTTTATTTTCTCGCTTTCTTTAATTTCAGCCGTTTCCAAATTCTTATATTTCTCCAAAATACTATAATATAACCAGCCTTCAGTCAGTTCACAAAAGCGATCACAGTTGTGGATATAATTGCCTATGGAAAGAAAATCATATGATAATTCAAGCACACGTTGAATCATCAAATCTGCTGCTCGTGCCGTTTTATGAAAATAAACGTTTTTATACATCATAAACCTGCCAAACAAAACACGATAAATGCTATCGATAATCTTGGCATCATAGGTTAATCGTTTCATGCCATCTTTTTCGATTAATCGGGCACTTCGAATAATTCTTTGCAAATCCACCGTTCCGTATTCAGGCGTTCCGCAAAAATAGGAATCTCTTAAGATAAAATCGATCCGATCGGCTCCCAAAGGTCCTTGGATGATGTTGAATTCTGCCGAACCTTCCGTTTCTCCTTCGAAAACCTTACAAACCAACTCCATGAGTTCCAAAAACAACCTCTGTATATCTTCATCTTCGGTCAGTTTTCTTTCGAGTATATCCTGCAGTTCGTCTCTAACATTCTTTTTCCATATCTCTTTCATGGAATTATCATAAACCCTTTTCATTTCAGAAGGCATCAATTCGATTAATAAGCGTTTTCTCTGATCATCATGGCCATTTTTTAAACCTGCCTTCTTATAGGCAACATCATCAAATTGATGACTGTAAGGTCCATGACCAATATCGTGCATTAGCCCAGCCAATCTCAATAATCTGGTGTTTTTTTGATTAAAAGATAAATGCTCTGCATACATCCCCGAAAGATGCATCACTCCTAATGAATGTAAAAATCTGGTGTGAGTAGCTCCCGGATAAACTCTTTCAGCACCCCCAAGCTGAGATACCTCTCTTAATCGTTGTATGGGTCGTGCATCAATGCATAAAACTTCCAACGGCGATAATGTGATTTCACCGTATACAGGATCCCTGGAGACTCTTGTTTTATACTCTTTCATTACTGAACCCCCCGTTTATTTTTCGATGATGATCTCTTCCGAATATTCCAAAATGCCATTTTCCAAAATGATTCGTACCCTAAGATCACATTTTCCTGGTTCCTGAAAACTGATATCACGCCATTGGGATGAATCGAAAATCGTTTTTTTAGAATAAGCGGGAATATAAATATTAATCTCTCTTTCATCGTATTTAGTATATCGATAAAGGGTAACATCTTCTCTGATGATTTCAAAAATAAAGCCTTTCACACGTTCATAGATCGTTCGATCCTCATCGTTTACAATCAAAATCTCGGCATTGTATTTTTGATCTATACCAATAACTTTCATTGTGTACGGTAATATTCTTAGATGACGAACATCATCCATTTTGCTGATATTGTTAATCATAACATTCTCTTGGTATTCGTTTAAATCATCATTGAGAAAATAGGTAGATTTTAATTGGTATTCTCCTGAACTTGAGGGAAATTTCATAGTCCCCAAAACGATGTCCAATTTCTCGCTTTGTAATATCTGATACTCTCCCGGTGCCTTTTCATTTTTTGAAAAAAATGCTTCAGATTCTCTGTTTTCAACTGTATTGTTTAAGTTTTCAAGATAAACATTAAAAGATCCTAGCGCAAAAGATCGATCATCAGGAGAATTATTTTCTATTGTAAGATAAACTGGCGCTTCTTGTGCTGGAAGCATGTAATCATTATAAAGGTTGATTTCAGTTTGAATGTTTTCAAAAACAACAAACTCCTTTGTTAATTCAACCATCTGATCATTTACAAGAAAACTGGAATAAATGGTATATGTGCCCGGTTTGATCAGAAAATCAGGATTCTCTCTTCTAAAATCATAAACATCTCTGGAATCATATTCTAACATGTTTATTTGAGTCTCAATTGGAAAATTAAATGTAAAGATACGTTCTCCCGTTTCAGATGAGATTAAAAAACTAAAATCCTCAAAAGAAAAGGACGTTTCCTTATTTTCAATATTCGAAACTCTCACTTTTAGATCATTTTCATGTCCGTATTCATATTCTGATGCTGCTACAATCTTAAAAACAAATGGATTAAGATTCCTTATATAATCAGGTTCAACGATTGACTGATTTTGATAAATAACAAAAATAAAAGCCGCACCTGCAATCAGTAAGCCACTTACGGCAATTAATATAAAAGCTGTTCTTCTTTTTTTATTATAATCGGAATTTCTGTTTTGATTCTTTCTTTTTAATTCTTCAAGAAGTTTATCAGGAGATTTGGAATGATATTTTATCTCTCTGGACTCAAACCCGTCTTTCTCTTCGTCAGCCATTGATAGCAACCCTTTTAATCTCGTCAATGGTTGTTTCTCCATTGATGGATTTAAGAATACCATCCTCAAACATGGTTCTCATTCCCGATTTTCTGGCAATAGCCTCGATTTGGCTCTCCGGTGCCCCTTCATTCATTAATTGTCTGATCTTTTTGTCTACAATCAACACTTCATGAATCCCTGTTCGCCCTTTATATCCGGTCTTTCTGCAAGATTGACATCCCGATCCCGTATACTCGAAGTATTCCTCTTGATTCGGCAGTAAAAGTTTCGCCATCTCTCTAAATTCCTTGTTTTGAAGGGGTTGTTTCTTTTTACACTCAGGACAGATGGTTCTAACCAATCGCTGTCCCATAACACCTAACAACGAAACACCAAGTAAATCGGGTTCAATCCCCAGATTTAACAGTCGACTGACAGCGGCAGATGCAGTATTGGTATGTAAAGTACTCAGTACCAAATGGCCTGTCATAGAGGCTTCAATAGCCAATTGTGCTGTTTCTTTATCTCTGATTTCACCAACCATGATGATATCCGGGTCCTGTCTTAAAATTGCTCTAAGAAATCTTGCAAAATTCAACCCGATTTCAACATGGGTTTGACATTGGTTTACACCGGAAATACTATATTCTACAGGATCTTCAACGGTTACTATGTTTTGGCTCACATTTTTAAGATGATTGATTATTCCCACCAGAGTTGTAGATTTACCACTCCCGGTAGGACCAGTTACCAATATGATACCGTATGGGAATTTTAATAAGTATTCAAGCCTGGAATAATTGTAATCCGAAAATCCCAAATCGGTGAGTCTTTTATTGGAATTGGAAACCTTTAACAACCTTAAAACAACTTTTTCTCCGTTTACCGTGGGCATCGTGGACACACGGAAATCATACTGCTCTCCTCTGTTTTTTAAATAAAACTTTCCATCTTGAGGTAATCTTCTCTCTGCTATATCAAGATCCGAAAGAATCTTGATTCTTGAAATCACTGAATGATGCATCTTTGCAGGATATTCTGCAATCTTTCTCAACATACCGTCAACTCTGTATCTCACTCTAACCAGCTTTTCGTATGGCTCAATATGTATATCACTGACATCCTGTTCGATTGCCTGTAAAATAATCTGATTCACCAGTTTTATAATCGGTCCGGAATTTTCGGCTGTTTTCTCTTCACTTTGAACAGATAGATCAGAGACATCAAAGACATTCTCATCCTGATCGTCAGCTTCCAAAGACTTCTTTAATTCTTCAGCAACCTGAATATTACTTCCAAAATACTCTTTGAGAAGGGAATCCAATTGCGGTTTGGGTACAATAATAAAGGAAGGCTCAAGATTGGTCATAAATTTAATCGTTCGAAGGATGTTGTTAATATCCGATACTTCATCGGTCAAAACTTTTATTTTATTATCCTCTTTTTCATAGGGCATGATACGCCATTTTTCACAATTTTGTTTGCCAATCAAAGAAAGGAGCTCCGAACTGAATTCAAGTTCGGAAACCGTTTCCATATAGGGTAGATCGTATTGCTGTGATAATGCCTGGGCGATATCCTGCCAGGTAACATAACCCTTCTCGACCAAAATCTGCCCAAGCGGTTTTTTTTCTTTTTTTTGAAGTGCTATGGCGGTTTGAATATTCTGTTTTGTTACATAACCCGTTTCAGTCAGGATTTCTCCCAACCTTTTATACTGGAATCTTTGCCCTTTATCCGGCAAATCAATCACCTCTTAAAAACTCATTCAACCCCAATCTGAATACCGCTGGAATATCCGAATCCATGCTTAACAAATCATCGTTATCCTCAAATCTCGTGGCAATCAATGTGACTCTGACTTCATCTTCAGGTAGATCCTCATCCAATATCAATCCGAATTTCATATCAACTGTTTCACTGCATCTCTGACGTATCACAGCCGCTGCGAGGTTCATCTCTTTCATGGTAATATTCTTGTTGGAAGAAATATTCAAAATGACAGCGGTGGCATTATCAACAGGTCTTTCCAACAACTTACTATCCATTGCTCTGATAGCAGATTCTTGTGCGCGGTCTTCCCCTTTTCCAATTCCAATACCAAGGAATGCCACACCGGCTTCTCGGATAACAGATTCGATATCCGCGAAGTCCTGATTGATTAGACCACGTCTGGTTATCACTTCACTGATCCCCTTTATTGCCTGATGCAAAGCCTCGTCAGCCTTGAGAAAACCATCCATAACCGTAATATCACCGGGAAATTCTTCCAATAGTTTGTTATTTGAAATCTTGATCAGTGTATCAACGCATTCCCGCAAATTTTTTAAACCGTTTTTGGCATTTTCCCACCGATTGTTTCCTTCAAAATAGAAGGGCGTGGTAACAACTCCAACTGTAAGAATTCCCAGTTCTTTTGCCAATTTGGCAATAACCGGAGCAGCTCCAGTTCCTGTACCTCCACCAAGACCTGCTGTAATGAACAGCATGTCTGTATCCTCCAACACGGATTGGATATCTTCTTTACTTTCATAGGTGGCTTTTTCTCCCACCTCCGGATTACCTCCGGCTCCAAGCCCTCTTGTCAGCGTTTTCCCCAATTGTATCTTGACATCGGCTTTGGAATCTTCTAGAACTTGTAAATCGGTGTTACCAACGACAAATGTCACCCCGTGAATACCACTTTCAATCATTCTGTTAACCGCATTGTTGCCTGCTCCGCCTACACCGAACACCTTCAATGTGGGATTTCTTTTTGGTGGTTTTCTTATTTCAGATCCATCATCTATCTCAAAAGCCATCAGGATCCCTCCCTAAACTAATTTTTTTAAAAATTTCGCAAATTTCTCCATAAAACCAGGCCCTTCCTTGACCTTGACCTTCTTATTGACCATTTTTTTCTTCTTTTTCTTCGGTTGTGAGGTTTCTATTTCGTCTGTTGATTCCCCACCAATAAATTTATACCAGTGAACACTGCCAAGTACCGCTGAAAAGGTATTTCCATTAATCTCTTCAGGGATATCAGCTGCCAGGTTTTCTGTATTTACCGTTCCTACTCTTACTGAAAGCTTAAAAACATCTCTGATGAATTCTGACATGCCCTCTATCCTTGATCCGCCACCAGTGATAACAATACCTCCAGGTATGACCGTTTCTCCTTCTTCTGCCATCTTGTTTAAAACGGTTCTCAATTCTTTCTTAACAAAATTTAAGATTTCTCTGACCTTGGCATAGATCACGATGGATAATTGTGATCGTGGAATTTGTTTGGTGGTTTTACCATCCAACATCACATAGCTTATTGTATCAGTGCTTTTGTCTTTAAGGGCTACTCTACCGTAGTTAATCAGCATCCTTTCAGCTTCATCAAAAGACGAATGGAAAACTTTTGCAATATCTTTGATGACCGATTTGATACCCTGGTCGATAGCTTTCAGAAAGAAGATAGAGCCGTTGATATAAGCCGTAATGGTGGTAAAGGAATGTCCAAGATCCACGCAGACGACCCCATGCTCCTTTTCTTTACTGTTCAAAACCGTTTCTGAGGATACAAATGTACTTAGATAAACCACAGGTTTTTCGCCAACAAGGCTGGCAAAGGCATTTGACATGGATTCCTTTTCAGTATAATCGATTGAAATGATGGAAGCTTCCATTCCTAAAACATTCGCTTCCATATCAATAGGATTTAAAACACTTTTCGTTTCATCAAGAATATATCTTAACGGTATCACATGCAGTATGCTTCTTGAATTGTTAATAAAGTCAAACCCTTCTCCTGCTTCTTCAGTAATATCCTCGGTCTTTTCATTCGCATTTGAAAAACTTTCATATAATTCCAACACATGTTCTTCGTTTATCAACTCAGCTTCTTCTTCTGAAAGCCTCAAACGCTTAACCTCTTTATTTAGAAAAGCACTTTTCTCTGAATACGTTACGATGAAATAGGATTCCATTCTTCTGGGTAACTGATTGCTTAAATCTCCAATAAGTTCACCAAGCGATTCTTTTAACGCTATGATATCCTTTAACTCTCCATTTTCATATCCCCTGGACCGAACCTCAGAGAAGGCAAGAATTTCAACAACCCCCTCATCTATTTTTGTTACAACACCTTTCAGTGAATGAGACCCTATATCCACAGAGGTTAGAACTTCAAAAGAATCGGACATTTTATTCACCTCTTTTAATTATCGGGAAATACCTTCCGTTACTGTATAAATCATATATCTGACCCTTCCCCATCTGATAGATAAACTCCTCTCCATTAAACACATCTAAATTACCCCAGCTGTTAACCAATAATACATTACCATTTCTGAGATAGAAAATCTTTTCCTTTGCATCAATTGAAGAAAGATAGTTTTTAAAAATAACCGGTTGCTTGGAAATCTTTTCAATAATACCTTTTACCTCTTGGATGCTGTTAATATTATATATCTCAGGTAAAGAATGGTATTTTCTGTTTAGACTTGCTTGAGGGGGGTTATTCCAGACGAGCTCACCGTTCTCCGAAAAAAGCAATCGTCCCGTTTCTTCAAATTCCACATAATAAGCTGCCTTTTTTCGGCTTATTTGAAATGTGTAATAATCCCCTTCATTTTCGACACTTTCCAACTGAAAACTTTCAGGTTTATACGATTTGAGAAATGAATAAACAGGATCCCAATCGTCTAAAAAAACATTGGATATGATCAGTTGTTCTTGAGTATCACCTGTTGATGCTAAAGGCTTTGTTTGTGTTTGATCGATAAAAAAACCGGCATATCGAAGAAAAAAAGCCTTGCTGAGAAAAAACAATCCCATGACAAGGATCAAGAATAAGATCACTTGAACCTTTTTTTCTCCTTTCTCCACCATCAAATATCCAGATTGGTTACCTGTAGGGCATGATGTGTTATAAATCTTCTTCTATCCTCAACATCATTCCCCATTAATGTGGTTAAAATGGAATCCGCAAGCTCTGCATCTTCCATGGTTACTTTGGCCATTCTTCTAGTAGTGGGATCCATGGTTGTCGTCCACAATTGTTCCGGATTCATTTCACCCAAACCTTTGTAACGCTGCACCCCAACCTTCCGGTTAGAGTCCCCTCGCAGTTCCTTCATCATCTGAACCTGCTCTTTTTCGGTGTAAACATAATGAAACTCTTTGCCAAGCGATAATTTGAATAATGGTGGAATGGCTATATATACCATCCCATCGTTAATCATCTCTCTGAAATGCCTGAAAAAGAGTGTCAATATCAGTGTACGTATATGGGCACCGTCAACATCCGCATCAGTCATAATAAATACCTTTCCGTATCGACTCTTTGATATATCAAAATCGTCGTCAATACCTGTTCCCAAGGCTGTTATAATATCTGATATGGTATCGCTTTTTAAAACTTTATCAAGGGATGATTTTTCAACATTCAGAATCTTTCCCCGTAAGGGAAGAATCGCTTGAAACTCCCTGTCCCGAGCCTGTTTTGCCGATCCACCCGCCGAGTCCCCTTCCACGATGAACAGTTCAGACTTTTCACGTTTTTTCGTTGAACAGTCTGCTAATTTCCCGGGTAAAGTAGAGGATTCCAAGGCGCTTTTTCTTCTAACCATTTCCCTGGCTTTTTTCGCTGCCAATCGAGCCTTAGCAGCTTGAAGAACTCTATCCAAAATCTTTTTAGTAACATCGGCATGTATGTCAAAATATTCTGTCAATTTATCTTTAACAACATTATTAACAGCTTCCTGTGCCTCTTCATTTCCAAGCTTCGCCTTTGTTTGACCTTCAAATTGCGGTTCTCTCACCTTAATACTAAGAACGCCTACCAACCCTTCTCGTGTATCTTTTCCAATGATTTGAAGCTCATCATTCTTTTTTTTCTTGCCACTTGAAAGCAGATCATATTTTTTGATGTAATCATTAATGCTTTTTGTTAAGGCGATTCTAAATCCGGTTAAATGCGTTCCCCCATCTACGGTATTAATGTTGTTGACATAAGACCTGATTTTTTCCTCACTGCCCTTAGTGTACTGTATGGCCATTTCAACCTCAATATCGTTGTAAGCACCGGATATGTAAATGGGATCGGGGGTCAGAGTTTTGGAATTCTTTAATAAATAACTAACAAATTCGGAAAGGCCCCCACTGTAATGATGAACAACTTCTTCATGTTCTTCTTCCCGTTTATCAGTCAGTTTAATTGTTACTTCCGGGTTTAAAAAGGCCTGTTCCATAAACCTTGTGTTCAAAATATCAAAATCGAATTCTGTTGTTGAGAAAATCTGGGAATCGGGAAAGAATCTGATTTTTGTACCCGTTTTATCCGACTCTCCCACAACCTCAACAGTTGTTTGCGGAAAGCCTCTGGCATATTTCTGAACATATATTTTTCCTGCCTGATGGACTTCAATGTACAGCCATTCAGATAAGGCATTTACAATGGATAATCCTACACCATGTAATCCACCACTAACTTTGTAACTGTCTTTGTTAAATTTACCCCCCGCATGCAATGTGGTTAAAACAACCTCTAAAGCGCTTTTCTTTTCAATGGGGTGCATATCGCATGGAATACCTCTACCGTTATCCTCAACCTCAACTGAACCATCATTCAGAATAGTTACATTTATTTGATCACAATATCCTCCTAATACTTCGTCAATACTGTTATCTACAATCTCATAGACCAAGTGATGGAGACCTGTGCTGGATGTTGATCCGATGTACATACCCGGTCTTTTCCTGACAGGATCCAGTCCCTTTAACACCTTAATATTATCAGCTGTATATTTTCCTGGCAACTTCTTCACTCCTTCGAATAATCTTAATCGCGTTTACATCACGTGTATCTTTTAATTTCGATTTCAATTTAATCAGGATATCATCGGTATAAAATCTTAATTCCTGCGCCCATAAAGGGTCTTCACACAAAACATACAAAACCCCTCCCTTTAAGGCAACGGGTTTTGTCTTACTCGATAAAGGACTACCAATAATATCATCCCATTCATCAAGAATGAGTCTGACCTTAATTTCCGAAAATACGCCACTTTTTTTAGCCAATTTGTCAATCAATCGCTTAAAACTGTTCATAAGTCTATTTTATCACAATTTGACTAATATCTAAACATGGTATTCTGAACTTTTACAATCCAGCGCTTTATTTCAAAAGCACATAACTTGCCATGACAAGAGAACTAATCGCAATCATCGCTGAAGTTATGGAAACCCACCGATAAGTGTTGACTTTGGACTCCATGTCATTCAATCTGTTGATTGTTTCCACTCTTGCCTGATTATTCATTTTTAACTGTGTCAAAGTATCTTGATTTGTTGTTTTTAAATTTTCTATTTCTTGACTTGTATTCATAATGTCAGTTTCAATATTTCGCTCATCAAGCTTTACTTCAAGGATTTCGTCTACCAGTCTTTCCAGATCAGCGTATTCCAAACCACTGTTTACCGGTTCAATGTTAGTATTTTCCAACTTTTCCATGATTACCCTGTAATCAGCTCCCACTTGTTGCACGGCATTTAAGGAACGATTCACAAGTGCTTCCAGTTCTGATAATCTGCTTTGCAAATCAGAAGGCACTGACGAATTGATACCTGAATGTGTATTCGAAAAATCCAGTAATCGTTTCATGGCCACTGCAGATTGATAGCGTGTCATGGGATCATTCCCCCTAAAAGTCCCGTCAGGCATACCACTGATAACCCCTAATTCAGTTAGATACATCACTGATTCATATGCCCAATGACTGGAAGATAAATCGCTGAAAGCCGCCATGGAGATTGAAATACTAAATAATAAAAGCAACACAATTAAAAAACTCTTCTTCACTGTTAATCACCACGCCTTATCTTTGGTTTACTCTAATCACTAAACCGGGAGCCACACAATCCGAATCAACTTCATACATTTGAAACAATTTCAAAGGTGGAATTAAAAATTCTCCCGCAGCAATCACCTTGTAATGATTCTGATATACAGAAAACCCTTCATCCATGAAATCAAAGAAAACGGTTGTTCGATCATAACGATTTTCAATATTCGAAGTATAGTACGTCCATAAATAACTCCGCGTGGAAAAATACTTACCAAAGTAATAATTATCCATATAACTTTCATTTTGAACAAAACAGGAGGGTAAGTATTCCTCAAGTGCTGTCCAGTTATATTCCACAGGTAAATCAATGTTAATCGTTGAACGAATTTCATCTCCTACGATCAAATCACTTTCATTTTGTTCAAAGAAAAATTGCCATTTTCCCTTTTGATAACTAAAAGGGTTTCTGTCAAATGTCAATGAGCTGGCATCCATACCGATGAGTTTTACGCCTTCAGGAATCCTTATACCGGTTTCACTGTGATTTAAATATAGATCACTCCAAGCATTTTGAGCGGTTTCTTCAATACTAAATGATTCAATTTCTACCGGTTTTAATCCTTCAGGTATTGATGCACCATATTCAGCAACAGTTTTCAAACGCAGTTCACTTTCAATTGGAATATAAAGTGAATCATAAGATACCTCACCATCTTTGTTGATGACTAAAACGTCTCTTTTCACCTGGAAACTGCGAGTGAGCGTTGCTTCACTTTCTGAATTCAAAGTGAGATTCTCATCAAGAGGCTCCCAGTATTGATTGATCGAGATTTCCCATAGTAATCCGGATGAACCTGACAAAGAAAGATTCAAAGTGGCAGGCGTATCAATATGAAGAACAAGTTCTTTCATATTTCCCTTATGAATAACTCCTGTTGCCAGAGATTCCGTTTCTTCAAGAGAGTTATGACTGTTGACAGAAAAATCAAACGAATTCTCTTCAAAGACATAATTGGATAATGCCATCACAACAAACGCTGTATCCTTTGTTGAAGACCAAAAACGTCCGGTCTTTTTCCCGTATAAATATTTAAATAATGCGTTGACTTCTTCCCCCTCATAACCTGTTTTAACCATCAATTCAAACAGTAGGGCATTTAACATCACATCATTGATAAAATAACTGGTTCGGTCAAAATTAATCTTGAAAACCCCACCAACCATCTTTCCTTCTTTCAGGAGTTCTTCAAGAAGGGAAAGGGCGACTGCTTTCTGATTGCGCTCCATCATGGTCAATGACAAAAACAGTTTGGATGAAGTTGACTGCTGATCGGTTAAGACAATGGTATGAGAAGGATCCAGCAAAGATAGAACATATTCGCTGAAAGGCAGAGATTTCTCTGTATTTTCAAGTAATCCCTTTAAAGCTATCTTTCCCCGGTCAAAGGCTTGTTGATTAACATCTATGTCCATTTTCCTTAACTGATAAAAGGTGTACAACACATAAGCGGTCATAAATTGGTCTGATTCACCATTTTTCCACCATCCCCATCCCCCTTGATAATTTTGGAATGAGTATAGCCTTTTCAGCGAGGTTTCAGTGATTTCCGGTATCTTCAAGAATGCAGCGGGCATTTTTTCAGAATCAAAATCAGGATTTAAGTTCATAAATGCCAAACTCGGAAGAAAACTGCTGACCGTTTGTTCTGTGCAGCCATACGGATAGTCGATTAAATACTCTAATGCTTTGGCCAACTCATTTTCCAAATCCGCACTGACACGAACGGTTACTTCAGATTCAACGGGAATATCCAGCGAATAATCCACACTTTCCCGTGTAATAATGCCACCGTAGCCTACCTGTTTGGTAAAAGTATAGGGATGAATCGGAATCTCATAAACCATTGAATCCGAATAGATGTTTGACAGAGCACTTAACTGGAAGCTCACTGTTTCTTTCTCATCAACATCAGGTACTTCATATGTAAACCATTGAATGGTATTTTCCTGATCGGATAAGTGAATTTCGCGCTTTTCTTCCATTGAGGGTCCCTTAAAGACTAATTCAAATTGCAGATCTTCTCCAGAATAATTACCCACATTCATTCCAAGCTCAACAACATCACCGGCAATCAGGAATTTGGGGAATATCTCATTCACCGTAACCGGTAAAGTTGAAATGAAATCTGTGCTGGCATACCCCCTTTTGCCATCAGCGGAAAAGCCTATTGTCCTCATATTCCATGTCGTTAAACTTTCGGGAAGGTTGAATCCGGATTGGATTTCTCCATCAATCACGACGGCGGGGATCCAAAGGGCAGAATCCGAAAAATCACTTCTCACCTTTACACTCTTGCCTGTGGCGGCTTTTTTTGTTTGAGCCAATGTATCGGGAGTATCGTAAGGCAGGCTGTTTTCCGAAGTGTCTCTTTGAAGATAATGAACGTTATTAAAGGATTCGAAATAATAATTATATGGCGGACTTTCCAAAGTGGAAAGGACTTCTCTCCAATCATCATCTCCATATAAATCCAATAAAGACTGATCAATGACATTCAACGTAACAACTCCGCTAACCGGTTCCCCTTGAGCATCAGACAAAGAGAGTTTGTATTCTACATAATCGCCTGGCTGAACTTGATTCGGGGTCTTAAGATCGATATTCAATAAATGCCGATCCAACAACACAGGTATTTCCTCATTCAAAGTAATTTTTTCACCTGCAAAGAAGCCAATCAATCTTAAACTGACTGAATTTCTTGTCATATCGGCAGGGATGACAAAAGAAAGATCAGCTGTATTACCTTTTATTTCAACATTTTTGCTAATAACAGAATTTCCAAAATCAAAAACCGCTAATAAATGCAGCCTATACAGAGAAGAGATAAGCTTGAGGTTAATGACCTCAGAGGGTCGATAGACCTCTTTATCCGTTATGATTTCTAATTTGTTGTTCGTTGAATAGGCATAATTTGAAGAATAAACGAAAAAATTCTTTTCAATTTGATTGTTGGGAAATTCTGCATCAATGATTTTTAGGGTATAGTACCCGGGTAAAACTGGATCAAAGGAGAAATTGACAACCCCTTTTTGATTGGTTTCATGAACTTCATCCAAAATAAGATTGCCTTTTCGATAGATCTCAAAATTCAAGGCCCTGTTTGCAATATTCGCATCGTCGACAAGCGGCTCGATGGAAAAGTCACCATTCACCAATTGCCCAAAATTATTCCAATAGGTCCATTTCCCCGTTTTAATTTGGACGTTTGAAGGAATGTACTTAAAATATTTCTGTGCACTGACTTCACGCCCGCTTGGGTCTACGACTGTAAATTCAACAGAGTAATCTTCGATGGATTCTCCAAAAATATTCAGAGTTCCGGTGGCTGCCCCATCCATAAGGTTTTTAAATCGTATATCCAACGTCTTTGAGCTGAAGGATTTTTCATAATCGGGTAACAAATCCAATTTCAAATGGACTTGTGCCGACTGAAGGGGCTGCCCGTAATAATAATCGGATTTCACAAGGAATTCGGGTTTTTGGCCAATTGAATAAGTATCTTGAACCTTCTCAACCGAAACGGTAAATTCAGGTTTTTGATAATCCGATAATTCCAGATATCTGTAAAATGCGTTATCGTTGTATTCAACGACAAAATCATAATGTCCCCGAATAGAGTCTTCTACGGTATCATAACTAAACTTAAAACCACCCCATTGGTCTAAACTGCAGGATTGTTCTTTCAGTTTGATTCCCATGGGATCAATCAATGATAGGGTAACTGTTCCTGTTTCGACAAGGGTGGAAGTTTTTCGATTATAAAAATACCCTTTTATATTCATCTGTTCACCTGGTCGATATAAAGGCTTTTCAGAAAGAAAAATCAATTCCACCGCATTGTCTTTAATATAATCGGTCTCATCAAGTTTTATAATGGCATTACCTGAAGGTGTTTTAATCGTAATCAGACCATTTTTCACATCTGATTTTTCTATTTTTTTCAACAAAGGATCACCAAGCGATCCCATATAGATTTGCTCAAAACCTGTATAAATATCACCAAATGAAATTCTTTCACCTTTTCTGGAATTCCACACCTCCAGATTAACGAAAGACCCCATATCTATGGCAACACCGTCAATATCCGTTCGTTCTACACTGACGTAAGTTACCTTACCGTCTCGGGAAAACTTGCAAATATAACCCCCTAATTCCTTAAAAAAGGTCAAAGGAAAGCTTTCACGTTGCCATGACGATTCAACAGGAATCTGATATTGAATCAGTGCTTCATTCTTTGCCAGTATCTCTTCAATCTCATTTTGATTTAAACCATTTAAAAAGATCGATAAAGTATCGGAAACTTTGTAAATAGACATCAAAACAGGACTTTTTTCGGCATTGGAATAGGTATAAATTTGAAACTGAAAGGTGTCTTCCGGTCCCAACACATTCAAATCATCCACATATATCGTCCCAAATACAACTGGTGCCAT
The DNA here is from genome assembly GCA_964403295.1 of uncultured Thermotogaceae bacterium. GTDB lineage: Bacteria > Thermotogota > Thermotogae > MWEM01 > MWEM01 > JASUTC01. The sequence continues at coordinate 26,940 of CAYOFT010000013.1, forward strand.
CAATAAAAACAACATCATTTTTATCCAAAATTTTCTATTCATAGCTACCTCCTGTAGGCCCTTTAGTCATTGATTATTTTAAGTCGAAAAACACCGAGAAAATTGGGGTTTTCCTTTACAGGCAGCCAACTCAAAGGGGCTGCATCCAAATAATCTTCTTTCTTCCACAATCTTACATTACCATCCGATTCATCATCCGGTCCGGTATGATAAACAAAACCGTCATCCGTTACAATCATCACATGATAGGGGAAAATGGGATCTTGGGGATGATATAAAAACAACAGGTCTCCTTTTTTGGCACCATTTAAGTCTTCCCCTACTTTTTCACAATTATACAAAAGCAAGTGTCTGGCATCAGCAAAACCACGAAAACCCTCTGAAGTAAGAAACACACTGGAACTGATCGAGGGTATATTTGGATAATTAAAGGCTTGTACATCTTCATAATTGGGCGGTGAACTCCCAAAAGCATTTATCCATGATGTATCATGCTTTTTCAAGGCTTCAACAATTGAAAACCTTACCAAACCGGAGCAATCTCTGTGAAGCCAAGCCGGAGAGAGCGTTCTTTTTTGATTTTTTGCTATCCACACCATCCAGTTTCGAAATCTTTCACAATCTTCTCCATAAAGTTCAGATATATCAGGAAATCCGTCATCGTCATAATCATCTTGTTCAAACGTCAAGAAAAAATTGAGCCTGGCTTTATTTTCAAAAGTTCCAAGACTAAAATAATCCAATTCAAAAGAGGGCTCAGTTAATTTAACTGTACAAATCCTTCCGGAAGTTAGCAACTCTCCACCCTGTATACGCAAAATCTTACTGAATGCGGGCATAGAAAACTGTAAATAATCGTTAATTCCCGAAGGTTCGTTGATAATAGCAGGCTTTTGAAAGAAATTAAAAAAAATAAAAATCAGCAATATAAGAAAAAAAATAAAATATTTAACAACCCCCAAGTCATGACCCTCCTTCACCAATTATAGCACAGAAAAAGTCACATTGATTTATGTTAAAATGATATAAGAAGAGAGGTGGTGGAGTACTTTTTGAAAAGCGTTCATTTTATTGGAATTAGTGGAATAGGAATGAGTGCTGTTGCACTTTTTGCAAATGATCTGGGTTACAAAGTAAGCGGAAGTACCGATCAAAAAAACGATAGGGTTCAATTACTTCAAAATCAGGGTATTCACATAAATATAGGTCATCGATCGGGGAATATTCATGATCCGGACATTTGTGTCTTTACAACGGCTGTTTCAAATAATAATCCGGAGATAATCGAAGCAAAAAAGAATCAGTTTGAACTGATTTCACGATTGGATTTTTTAAAGCAACTAATAAAGGAGTCCAATAAAGATTTAATTGGGATAACGGGTACAGATGGCAAAACTTCAACGACTGCAATGGTCGGACATATATTAATCTGTCACGGAATGGATCCCACAATTATCCTGGGTGGACTGCACAAAGACCTTGAACTGGGGAATTACAGGCGAGGTAGTGGCCCCTTGATTGCAGAAATTGATGAAAGTGACGGCTATTTTAAAAACATTAAAAGTAAGATTGCCGTGTTAACCAATTTAAGAGGAGATCATCTGGAGCACTACAAAGATGATTTAAAGCATTACAAAGAGTCTATGATGACTTTTATTAAAAATGCTCAAAAAGGTGTTGTTCCTTGCGATCTGGAAGAAATTCCAGAGAACAGTGTATGCTTTTTACCCAACCAATATGATATTTATAGTGAAATCAACGAAAAAATAAAGGATATTTATACCAAAATCAACCTGGTTTGCGCCGTTAAGACTTGCGAACAATTAAATATTGATCCGAAAGCAGCCATCACTTATTTAACTGACTTTGAAAACGTAGATCGTAGAATGACCATCAGATTGCAGAAAAAAAATCTTATTATTGTAGATGATTATGCACATACTCCCAAAGAAATTGAATTTTCCATTAAAGCAGTGTCTGATCGATATAGAAACAAAAAACTGGTGATTGTTTTCGAAGCACATCGTTATACCCGACTGAAGCGCGATATGAAAATGTTTGCACAGACACTTTCTACTGCGCTAATAGAAGACCTTATAGTGATGCCTGTTTACAGTGCCTATGAAAAAGAAGAACCAGAAATTTTCGATCAATTCAAAGTTCTACTGAAAGAAAAGAAAGAAACATTTACATGTGTTCAAACCCCGAATGATATTATCAATCATATAACCCAAACCAGGAGCGAAGAAATCGTACTGTTAATGATGGGTGCAGGAAGAAGTTCGGAGTATTCAAAAAAGATTGCGGAATTTTGTACAGAAAAAGAACTTTTTTTTACATAACAAACGCTTGACAGTTTATAACTGTATCCTTTATAATTGTTCGGTGCTAATAAGAGCCTAACGAACGGCTTATAAAGATATATAAGACTAACTTGAGGAGGGGATTTATTTGGCTACGGTTCAGATTACAGTAAACGGCCGTAACTACGAAGTACCTGAAAACATTACAGTACTCGAGGCTTGTAAAGAAGCTGGTATAGATATTCCGACACTATGCTATCACCCAAGACTTGAAGCGACAGGTGGTTGTAGAGTTTGCGTGGTGGAAGTAGAAGGTGCAAGAAACCTTCAACCCGCATGTGTAACAATGATTAGAGACGGGATGGAGATCAAGACCAATTCCGATCGAGTTTACAACGCAAGAAAACTCAATTTGGCATTGATTCTTTCCAGACATCCCAACGATTGCATGACTTGTGAATCCAACGGAAAATGTGAATTTCAGGATCTTATATACAGCTATGATGTCGAACCTATTTTCCCGAAAGCCGAGGACAAGAACGTTATCTTTGATGACAGTTCTCCATCCATTGTAAGAGATTTGGACAAGTGTATTGCCTGTACCAGATGTGTCAGAGCATGCGCAGATTTACAGGGTATGAACATTTATGGAATGGCTGACAGGGGATTTGAAACACTTCCACTCACGGCGTTTAACATCCCATTAGACCAAACTGATTGTATCAACTGCGGACAATGTTCAGCCTTCTGTCCCGTTGGTGCTATCACAGAAAATTCAGCTGTTAGAGATGCCAAAAGGGCACTTGAAAAACATGATAAGGTGTTGGTCGTTCAAACCGCTCCTGCAACACGTGTTGC
>CAYOFT010000014.1:0-25362 GCA_964403295.1 uncultured Thermotogaceae bacterium
ATGGTTTAAGCTTTTGCTCGTGTAAAATGTCTTTGTAAAGAGATTCCTCAAAGTGCATGAGCTGTTGTGTTTTTTCCTTCAGGAGTCCAGCCATGATCTTGGTTATATCATGCAGTCGTTTGCCGTAATATTCCCAATAAACTGGTTCTTCGTCATCCGAATCGTATTTGGGGATACGCATGATGGTGGTGGTGATATAGATTTTCTTGGCTCTATCACTAATATATTTGATGCCATTCAATCTTTCTATTAGCGTATTTTCTTTTGTTACATCTATTCTTGAAGAGCTAAGGCCACCATACAGTAATGTATCCAATGAGAGGATAAGGATATCATCTTCGGTAACAGTATGCTCTAACCATCTCATCAGAGCACTTGTATCAGCAGGTATTTTTTTTTGTCCCAAAAATGTTTTTTCTGGTGTGTGAATATCAATGTTAAAGGATTTGGCCATTTGTATAAAATAGTCCCTCGTACAGACTCTTTCGTCGACGGGTAAGAAGATGATTCGCATTCACTCTCTCCTTCAATTAAATGAAAAATAATCTTGATTAGCTTCAAGTAACTCATTAAGTAGTTCATTAACACTATCTGCTTTTGGACCTAAAGGATGAACTAATAAGGCTTGTTTTGCTATCTTCATCGAATTTTCCTTATATGCCTCTATTGTAAGTCGTTCGAAATTCTTCATGGTCACAATTAATCCTTGATTAACAGATGAAGCACAACCTGTATTAACTGTTCTCAATGTATTCTCAGAAACCAAGGTGCTTATTTCCAAGACATAATCATCGTCCAGATTTTTGATGGCCCCATTATTTTTGACATTGATGATGTGAATATTGTTTTCATTATTGGATAGGTCGCGTATTAATTCTACAGCAGCAGTAGAATACATTGCACCTCCGCGTTTAGAGAGTTCTTCAGGTTTCTTATAAAGCTGTTTATCAGAATATTTTTGTATTAACTCTTTCTCAATTATTTTTACAATTTCACCTCGAGTACCTTTGGTTTCTTGATCTTTGATTTCTTCATTATAGGCTTGTTGTGGAAAATAGTAATATTTTAAATAACCATTGAGTATCATCTCAAAGTATTCGCTTAAAGAATTGAGCCCTGATGAAAGGGTTAGATTTTGGGGAGTAAAAAAGAGGCCTAAGGCTTCTTTAGTCATATCTACACCGCGAATGAAAACTTTATCAATCCAACTCATGTGATTTAATCCATAATAATTAAGAAAAACATCTTGTCTATTACAATCAAAATGGTTTGCCAGTGTTTGAACCGTGTTGATGGGAATATTACAAAGGCCTGCAAAATTTTCGAATTTTAATTCATTTAAAACAAATTCGGAAATCAGCCCGGATGGATTTGTAAAATTGATCACATAAGCATTTTTATTTGCCCATCTTCTAACCAACTCGATATAATTTTCTACAATTGGAAAGGCTCTTAAACCAGATGAAAATTCACCTACACCGGTTGTTTCTTGTCCGATTAGTCCATATTTAAGGGGAATCTTTTCATCATTGATACGACTGTTTAATAAACCTGGTCGATATTGTTGAATAACAAAATCCGCATTAGAAATTGCATCCTTTGCATCATAACCATATTTTAATCGTATTGTGGAATCGGAAGAGGCGATCATTCGTTGACATAATCCAGCTACTATGGGAAATTTTTTGGATTCTTTTAGATCCAACAAGTATATTTCACCGATATCAATATCTTTACAATAAGTTAGTAAACCTTCCATTAACTCCGGGGTATATGTACTACCACCACCGATTACTGTGATTTTTTTCATAATTCTCCTTTTTGTATTCCATTGTATGAGTCGATCATTTGTTTAATGATCATATCATTCATGTTGATTTGTCCTTCTTCTAATGCCAACATAACAGCCCCGATAACCGGATCGTATTGGGGTATACTTATATCATAATTTTTTCCTAACCCTGCTTTGATCATGTCATATAGGATCGTATCCGCCTTTTTGAAGACTGTCCCTTCTAACACTATTTTAGTTTTTTCGGGGAGATTTAATTCTTGGTTGAATGCACTCACAATGTTGATGATTTCATTGGTAATGATAGACAAAATTTCTAGAGCGCAACAATCATTTTGTCTTGCTGCTTTATAAAGAACTTGTATGAGTGTGATAATTGGGTCAGGCCCATAATATTCCACATCAGGCAAGTTTTTTTTCATCATCTCTTCGATTGTAACAGAAAAATCTTCCCATAATAATCGTTCCATGATGGTTCGTTTTCCTCTACCATCTTTTCCACGCATGATAGCAGAAGCAACTAAACCAGCAACAAAAAAAGAACCGAGTCTTTCGCCAAAAAACCAGGTGAATCCACCTTTTCTAATTGTTTTTTTACCATCACTTCCAAAACTGATGCTGCCAGTTCCACAAGTAATGAGTATACCCTTTCCATCAATCGTCCCCGATCTTAATGCGATCAATCCATCATTTTCAAAAGCATAATGTCTTAATTCCAATTTTTCAAGTATCCTTCGAATAACAACGATATCATGTTCATGATCTACTCCTGCAATACCTAGAAAACTATAATCAATGTCTTCCTTAGTAATGCCAATTTGATGACAAGCCCCGATAATGGTTGAGCTAAGTCTGAAAAAGGATTCCTCTGAACCACAGGATTGATAATTTGCTCCATTTCCTATTTTATATGATAAAATCTGTCCTCTTTCATCAGAAATTGCAACAGCTGTTTTCGTTCCTCCAACGTCTACGCCTAAATAATACATTTTTCCTCCATGATTTTCTTTAATGAGTATTTTTATTTGAACGACATGGCAATACCTTGTAGAAAATATTTTCTGAAAATCAAAAATAAGATGATCATTGGCAATGTTTGCAAGACAGTTCCAGCTAGTATGGCACCTATTTCATTTGAATAGCCATGTTTAAAGCTAGCAATTAATACGGATAGTGGCATTTTATCGTAATCTCGGATAATAATAAGTGGGGTTAAAAAATTATCCCAAATTGCAATAAAAGAAAATAATCCGACGATACTTGCAGTTGACCGTGATAAAGGAAGCATGATTGAAAAGATAATTCTAAATTCCGAAGCCCCTTCCATTCTTGCTGCTTCAATATAGTCATCAGGAATACCTCTGAAGCTCTGAGTAAACATGAATAATCCCCAAGCACTGAAAAGAGAAGGAATAATTAGTCCAGCCAATGTATTAACAAGCCCCAAATTATTGACCACTATAAACAAGGGAATTGTAAACATGAAAGCAGGAAAAAGAAGTTGAAATACAGTAAAATGTTTTAGAAAAGTACCTCCTGCAAATTTGAATTTAGCCACGCCATAACCAACAAAAGCTGATGTGAAAACTATACTTAATGTTGAAGAAACTGAAATAAAAATTGAATTGAACAAGGCTCTTATGAAATCCCTATCCATCCTTTCAGCGTTATTAAGGATCTTTCCATAATTTTCCAAAGTGAAACGGGTGGGTAAGAACCTGGTGTATATTTCGCTTTGCGGTTTTATGCTTGATAGAACTTGCCAAAAATAGGGATATAACCAAATTAAAGCAAGCAATAACATAAACAACTCAAATAATAAAGTTTTAGTGATTTTTTTGTTTTTTGAATTCATACTATATCAACTTCTTTTTCAATAAATTTGCGAACGATAAAGATGCATCCAAAGCAAATTGCAGCCGCTATTACACTTATTGTTGCAGCATAGCCGGGACCAGTAGTTATAAATTTTTTAAATGCATTATCGTAGATATACATTAAGAAAGTATAAGTGCTTTTTCCGGGCCCACCACCAGTTATCATATAAGGTTCAGTAAAAATTCCAAATGAGAGTACCAGTTGTAAAACTAATACCATTGTCAAAGAAGGATTAATGAGTGGAAGTGTAATTTTTGTAAATTGTTTCCACTTACTGGCACCGTCAAGCATAGCTGCTTCGTAAATAGATTTAGGGATAGCTGCAAAACCTGATAAGAAAATTAATCCAAAATAACCAACAAATTTCCATGAAACCATCAGAGCTATGGCAAGATTTGAAAGTTGAATTTTTGAAAACCAGGGAATAATGAAGCCAAACCAGTCATATAGAAGGTTGTTAATAGGGCCGTTTTCCGCCAATAGATTCTGAAAAACAATAGAATAACCTACACCCGAAGCAATATTGGCAATTAGAAAAGCAAGTACCACGAAAGTTTTTAAATATTTTAATTTATTAAAAGCCATTCCTAACAATAAAGAAATAATTAATGAAATAGGGATAAAGTAAATAATGAAATTAGCTGTGTTTTTGAGAACGATCCAAAATGTGTTATCTCGGAATAATTGGAAAAAATTATCGAAACCAATTAGAATTGGATCTGAGAGATAATTCCATTTGGCGAACATTAGATACCCTAGCCAAAGGATAGCAAAACCAAAAAAAATCGATTGGTGAATTAGATAAGGCGAAATTAAAAGCCAACCTTTTACTTTTTGTTTCTTTGGAGTTTTGATCCTTGTATCTCTATTCTTTTTTGTAGTTGCTTTTTTTAAGAAAGCCCGAATTTTTCCAAATTCGGGCAATTTAACACGGTTTTTAATCAAAATATCTCCTTATTGATTGTTTCAACTGCATTCTTTACAATCTCTTCTGCACTTTTGTCAGAAAGGAAAATCTGTTCAGTCAATTTTGTAGTCATGATATCTTGAACTTCAGTTGTCTTTGAAGTAAGTGCAGGTGGTAGACTGTGAGGAATTTGTTTTGCAAATTCGAGTAACAAGGGATTTTCGTTAAAATATGGTTTAAATGCTGTGTTTGTTAATAAATCATCTCTTACAGGTGGTAACCCGGTCATTTCCAACCACATTTTGTCATGTTCTATTTTTGAGTAAACCCACTGCATAAATTTCCATGCTGCTTCTTTGTTTCTGGTTGATTTTAACATGACCATTCCTTTTGTGTCAGCGAATGATTTTATTGGCTTATTTTCAGGATAGTAATCGGGTACTGGAGGAGCGCTCATCATAATTCTTTCGGGGTATATTTCAGGAAATGTATCCTGTCCCCATTTTATCGCCCATGTTCCCATAAGACCTGCTGCCATATTACCAGTAAACAAGGCATTTTCGACCATTTCTTTTGAAGTCCATCCTTCATCAAACAGTTTTTGACCAAATTTTACAACCTCTATAGCAGCTTGATTATTGAATATAGCTTTCTCTTGTTCTAGATCAATATAAGGCTGTCCATCTCCTGCTGCATAATAATACGTAATAAAATCAAACCATCTATCCCACCAATTATTACCAGCTAAAAAACTCATTACATATACTTTATTTGGTACACAGATTTTTTCAGCAAGATCGTAAACTTCTGAGTAAGTTCTTGGAGGTTTATCATATCCACCCTTTTCAAGTAAGTCTTTATTCCACCAGAACATTGGTGCACTTGAATAAATAGGCATAACAAAATAATCTCCGTTTAAATCCCACTTTTTAATGGCTTCATTCATATTGCGTGCTGAAACTAACTCATCAAAACCAGCAAAACTGTTCAAAGGAACTAACTGGTCTATTTCAGCTAACTGTGCAGCGAATCCACTGAAAATTCCCGTGCAAAGATCAGGTCCTTGTCCGATTGCAACAGCGGTTAATATTGCCTCTTCCGAACTTCCTGAGGCGGGTATCGTTTTCCAGTCAATTATAATCTCAGGATGCTCTTTTTCCCATTGTGTCAATAACTCTTTCCAGAACGCTTCCTGATATGCGTTTGGAGCAGTCCATAACTTAACAGTTGTGGATAATGCCGTTGTAACGAGTAAAACAAGAAACATAACAAACAGAATCTTTTTCATTGTAACACCTCCAAAATTTAGTGTGCTTTATTATTTAAAAGAGTCTTTTTAGAATTTGACAAACTACAAAGTATTGTCAAAATATCGTTTTTTGTCAAAACGCTTGAAATCTCCTTCAAAATAGCCCAGATATACACCCAATGCCTGACTCATACGCGAACATGTCGGAATGATCCGAGCTGCTGACTGGTCTTGGAAATTAGCAGAAAAACATCTACCAGCAAAACAAAGGTTATCAAAATCATCAGATAATAAGGCTCTTAATGGGACTTCATAAAAGTCAGAATAAACATTTACTTGATGCTTTTCATCTTTAGTTACAGTTGCTTTCTTTTCATGCACATCTACACCATAGCAAGCTTTTACAACGTCATAGTCAAATTTTCTGAAGTGACTGAGAATTTTTCTCCAAAATTAGTTATCAATGAGACCGATTTAATTTTTGATTCCTCAGTATCAACGAGAAAAGGCATTGTATGAAACAAACAATCAACATTTTCTTCCTCTTCGATCATTTGATGCATGATTTTTCTAAAAATTTCTGAATCAAATGTGTTTTCATAAATCCCATTTAATCTGGAAGCACGTTGAATTAATTCAGAAAAGATACCTTGGACAAGATATTCACTGCCTAACCAATACTGCATAAAAGGATTAACCAACCCCAAAGTTGCCATACCACCCAATGTCCCTGAATTTTCTACTAGCAATACCTTTTTCCCAAACCTTGCTGCAGAAATTGCACAGTGAAAACCAGCCACCCCTCCCCCAAAAACCACTAAATCATATCTCATCCCAATTCCTCCATCACGATATGGTTCTTTTTCAATATCTTATATGCATGATCTAACGCATATAAAGATGCACCTACAGCTCCGGCCATTTCACCCAATTCTGAAAATTTGATAAAGCCTTCTTTATGGGATGAATCCAATAGTTTTAATTGTTGATTGAGTTGTTTCAATACACTCTTACCATATTGTATAATCGAACCACTTAAATAAAATGCATCTGCTTCTACGGTTCGTTGTATGGTGTCGATTAACCAAGCCAATGTTGATGTGAATGTGTTCAAGATGGCTTTTTCTTCGCCCGGATGAGCCTCTAGATTTTCTTTTAAAGCTTTCGCTGAGGCTACCGTTTCAACACATCCACGTTTGGAGCAAGTACAAATCTTTCTGTTGCCCGGTAGGATGACATGACCAATTTCTGCTCCTCCTCCATAAGCACCATTGATAATATGTCCATCGATAACAATTCCAGCGCCGATTCCAGTCCCGATGGTCATTAAGACCAGGGAGTCTTCTTTGCTGGTTTTCCACTGTCCATAAGCGGCCAGGTTTGCATCGTTGTTGATAACGGGAAACAATCCTGTCTGTTCATAAATTTCTTTGCCAATTTCTCTTCCTGTCCAGTTTATAATGTTATCAGTTGCGTAGAGAATGGTTCCGTTTTTTTCATCACATCTACCCGCTGTAGCTATTCCCAAAGAAGTAATGTTTGAACACTGCGAGGAAAGTCCTTTGATTATTTCATTGACTTTTTCAATAATTGTATCTGATTCTTTAGGTGTTTGTGTTATCTTAGTATTCAAGATTTTTCCAAATTGGTCGGTTAACAATCCTCTGATGCGAGTGGCACCAATGTCTATGCCGATGGAAAAGATATCATTTTGAAAATCTGAAATGGCTTCAACAAATCTTCTTGTGATTTGTTGCGGACGTGTGATTGCGCCACCAACAATAACCGTGTACGCTCCGCGAAGTATAGCTTGCCTGATTTGAGAGGGTTCGTTGTAGTTTCCCTCTGCGATTACCGGGATATCTGTTATTTCTTTTATTTCCTCAATCAATTCCATGTCCGGTTTTTTTCTATTTTTGGAGTAGTCCGTATAACCTGAAAGGGTAGTTGAGATAAAATTAGGTTTCAAAGGAAGAATTGCTTTGGTATCTTTGATATCAGAAACATCCGCTACGATTGCGATTTCAGGATATTTTTCTTTAATATATTGATAGAGTATTTTTAAATCAACCGGTCTGCTGACTCTGGTTGAATCAATTGCCAACAAATCCGCACCAGCTTCCACAAGGGCTTGTACTTGTTCAAGAGTGGTTGTGATGAAGGCATCGTATAAAGGGTTTCGGTCTTTGATCAATCCGATGACAGGAACCTCTACCACTTTTTTGATGGCTTGCACATCAACCGCTGAATTAGCTCGGATCCCCTTAGCACCACTTTGCACAGCAGCCAATGCCATCCGCTGCATATGTTGAGCACCATGCATGGGTTCCCCTTCTTCTGCCTGACAGGATACGATTAGTGAATTTTTAAACATGGAATACATACCATTCCTCCTGGAGTAAATTTCAATAATAGTATATAGAAATAAAACTAAATCTCAAAATACGATTATGTTTATTGAGAAATTCTCAAAACCGATTATCTTTAAATATCTGTTTATTTCTTCCGTTTTCTTAGTTTCTCTAGCTTATTAAAAAAGTTAATTTTTGTAGTATGATATATTATATGAGAAAATCTCAAAAAGAGGTGTTAAACTTGGAAGATAAAAATTTACTTTTACAAATAGAAAGTAAGAAAAATAATTTTACCAAAACCGAAAAAAAGATAGCCGAATACATTTTATCTGATTATTCAAAAGTTGTATACATGTCCATAACGGAATTATCCGATACACTAAAAGTGAGTGAAGGAACGATTGTAAGGTTTTGTCAGAAGATGGGCTTTTCCGGATTCCATCCCTTCAAGATCAGTCTTGCCGTTACTCAAAGAACCATTACAGACACGGATGACCTGTTCGCTGTTAACAACGGGGACATGAGAGCACTAAAAAATTATGTTGCCAAGCGGAATATTGAGATCATCGAAAACACCAATCAATTCATATCAGAAACAGAATTGGCAATGTGTGTTGATGACATTAAAAAGGCCGACAGGATTCTTATCTCCGGAATGGGTGCTTCCGGAAACACAGCCGGAGACTTTTTTTACAAGCTCATTCGATTGGGTTTAAATTGCCAGAGGACCATAGATGCTCACATGCAGGCCATGCTTGCCTCTCAGCTACACAAAGGGGATGTTCTCATTGCCATTTCACAAAGCGGAAGCACGTTGGAAATAGTGGATATTGCCCAACAGGCAAAGATTCAAGGGGCAAAGGTTATCGCCATTACAGGATATGAGCGATCTCCGTTAACTAAATTTTCTGACCGAGTCTTACTCACACCTACAAAGGAAACGCCCTTTGAAAGCGGAGCTATCCGGGCTAAGATAGCCCAACTGTTTGTGATTGAGTTGCTTTTTTCCGCCCTTTACATGGAGATGAAAGATACCGGACTTAAAAATATAAAACGGACGGCGGATTCAGTTGCCAAATGGATTTATTGATTGTTTTATGCTAATATAGTCAAAATTGTCCTTGGAGGTTTTTGATGAAACCCATTCTTTACTTACTGCTGGTGACTTTAATTTGGGGAACGACTTTTCCGTTGCAAAAATTTTTTCTGGTGGATATTTCTCCTTTTGTATTTAATGCTATCCGGTTTTGGCTTGCTGCGCTTTTTTCGCTGTTTTTTACAAAAAAACATGTCTTTAAAGAGGCTTTTCTTTTGGGTCTTGTATTTGGAGCTGCCTATCTCACTCAGACCTGGGGGATCACCCTTACCACAGCTTCCAAAAGCGGATTTCTGACCTCTTTATACATTGTGATTGTACCTCTTTTCGCATTCCTTATGGAGAAGGAGAAGATCAACGGTTATCAGAAGATAGGATTTCCCTTTGCCATCATAGGATCGTATTTAATGGCCGGTGGCATCAGCGGGTTAAACACGGGTGACTTGTTGAATATTGCCTGCGGGATTTTCTTTGCACTTCATGTTGTTATGATCACAAAGGCATCCAGAAAGATCGACGAGATGAGTTTACTAACCTGGCAGTTTGCCACGGCGGCAATGATCAACACCGTTGCCGGGATTGGCGGGAATTGGATACTGCCGGCATCTGTCCTTTCGGTTGCCGTGTACCTGGCCCTGTTTCCCACGCTGCTGGCTTTGATCATTCAGTTAAAGTACCAAAGAAAAGTGGGAAACAATATCACTGCATTGATTTTTGTGGGAGAACCAATTTTTTCTGCACTGTTTGCCGTCTTATTTATAGGAGAAAAAATGACACTCATGCAAACGATTGGAGCAAGCATGTTGGTGGCAGCTATCTTGTTTGCCAGTCTTGAGAAAAGAAGACGGGCGCTAAAAACAATAGGCAGTTAAAACTTTCTTAGAACAATATTTTCAGGTACTTGACAGAACGGATTATTTATAGTATATTATACCATCAAGCGCATCTGATGCGCAGAATTTTAGGAGGAACAAGTTAATGGCAAAAGGTACAGTAAAATGGTTCAACACACAGAAAGGCTACGGATTTATCACAAAGGATGACGGAGACGATGTATTCGTACATTATTCCGCAATTCAGTCAGACGGATTCAAGAATCTCGAAGAAGGACAAGCAGTAGAATTTGAGATTTCCGATGGCAACAAGGGTCCGCAGGCTTCAAACGTAACGCTGGTTTAATCGAGACAAACAGTAAAAGGATTTTAGGAGGAACAAATTAATGGTAAAAGGTACAGTTAAGTGGTTTAACACCCAAAAAGGTTATGGATTTATTACTAAAGAAGACGGAGAGGATGTATTCGTACATTACTCAGCAATCAAATCTGAAGGATTTAAGAACCTCGAAGAGGGTCAGAAGGTCGAATTTGAAGTTCAGGATGGCAGCAAAGGTCCTCAGGCAGCAGAGGTTTCAGTCGTAGAATAAAATTTTAAACAGTTAGAATATATATTTTTAGCAAAAAGGCGGGATGAAAAGCCCGCCTTTTTTGTTGTGTGGATTTTATTATTTCGAAGGCTCTTGTTCCAGGACGGGTAGATGTACTGTAAACGTGGAGCCCTTTCCCTCAATACTTTCAAGGAAGATTTTTCCGTTCATCTTTTCGACGATGGAACTAACCATGGGCAGGCCTAAACCCAAGCCCTTAAACTCTTTTGTAAGACTTAAGTCCCGTTGAAAGAAAATTTCATAGATCCTTTTCTGGGTTTCTTCATCAATGCCAACACCGTTGTCCGAAATTGACAGGATCAATGTTCCGTTGTTTTTCGAGATTAGCAAAAAGTCGGCGCTGATAGCAATCCTTCCGGATGATGTGAATTTAATGGCGTTATCCACCAATTTGTCCAAAATCTGTCGTAGCATTTTTGGATCAGTATATAATGTTTCAGGTAAATTGTACTTATTTACGATGAGCGCCAACTTCTTCTTTTCAGCAGCTATTTTGAACAAACCGGCAACCTCTTCAATCAATTCCCCCGGATTGATTGTGGAAGACTGAATTTCTGTTTTTCCATTACTTAATTTAACGATTTCGTACAGATCGGAAAAGATTTGCTCCAGCTGTAAGGAGGAATTTAGAGCGATTTCCAAAAGATACCTTGATTCGGCATTTACAGTTGTTTCCAAAGTTGTTTCTATAGCACCGGTTATACCGGAAAGCGGGGTTCTTAATTCATGACTGAGATTCGATAGAAATTCAGTTTTGGCCTTGTTAAGATTATTGGCCTCCTCTTCTGCTTGCAACAATTCTTTTCTCATCTGTATGTTGACCAGGAGTTGTGAAAACAAATAGAGTAATTTTTTTTCCTTTTGAGTGTAACTGTGATAATTGTTTACCGAATCGAACCCAACAAAGCCAATGCATTCCTTTCCTTTCATCATGGGAACAGCTAAGAGACTCTTAATACTTTGGACTTCTAATACCTTTTTCAAACCGCTTTCTTCAAGCTCATCAACATTCTCAATATACATGGCCTTACCATTTACATGTTGGTTCACCCATTCAGGTACCATTGAAAGGGGAACTTGTTGAAGATTATCTTTTTGTGGGGAAATACCCTTTGCACACCATTCCAGTGTGTTAGTGGTTAATCCTGTGTCAAAATGATACTCAAATACATAAGCTCTGTCTGCTTCAACAAAGCGTGCAATTTCGCCTAAGGCTATTTCAACGGTCTCATCAGCCTTTTCTAAAGGAATGTTGATATATTCTGTGGCAATATGCATGATCATTCTTTCCATGGTCAGATGATGTTTCAGGCTTTCAAGGATTCTCCTTTGGCTGGAAGTGTCAGTTATGGTCAGGAGAACAAGTTTACTGCTGTCGCTTGTAAAAGTCGTGTAATTAACATTAACATACAAATCCTCCCCATCAGCAGTTTTAAATTCAAGTGTAAACATGGGTAGGGGTTCTTCCTGTTGAATCCTTCGAATAAATTCTTTCAACTTTTGTTCAGGGTGCAGGATTGATGTATCATAAAAAGACAAATTTACCAATTGTCGTTTTTTATAACCGGAAAGTTCACAAAAAAGATCATCTGCCTGAATAATTTTTCCGGTTTCCAAATCAAAAATGAGTGTTGGTAGAGGGGACTTCAAAAAAAGTGATTGATAGTCAATTTGATTTGCAAGATTATTATCTTTACGATTGTCTTTTCTATTCATCTTTGGATTCTCCCTATAAACTAGCCTACTTAATTTTACCATATAACGAAAAACAAGAAACGCAAGAAGGCTGTGTTATAATCACGCGTGAAATAAATGATATTAAAAAGAAAAAGGAGTTTTACTTTGGAATTGGATGAAAGAAGGCTTGAGGTAATCAACAGGGTAGTAGAGGAAAAGGGAGAAGAGGCAATTCCCGATCTGTTGTCCCTCATGGAAAAAAACGAAGATGATCCTGAATTGATTGAAATGACAATAGAAGTGTTAAGACGGATGGATGAAAAGATTGTCGATGCTTTAAGGGATTATCTCAGAGACAAACAAAAGCGTTTTAATGCCAACCCGCGAGAATATAAAGAAGAAGCCTACCGGACGACGTTGTTGGTGGTGATTGATTTAGTTGGTGAGCTGGGAAATGAAGAGGACATCCCTTTAATCGAATCCTTGCTGGGGTTGTTTGACTTGGAAAAGGCACATTTGATCATATACGAAGCCATCGCCAAACTAGGCGGGGGGGTCAAATACCTGGATTTATTGGAATTGTTTGCCTTTGAGGATGATTTTACAGAAGAAATGATCGGTCAAATCATCATGACCCTTTCATATATTGAAGAGCCACGTGCCTTGTTTGACCTTTTAAAAATAACAAAATTCGAATGGCTGGATGCCAATCAAAAAATAATGGTTGAAAACGGATTGAAACGATTGCTTGGGTTTAATAAAGAGTTTTATGAATTGCTTGAAAAAGACCCATACGGAAAGAAAATCCTGAAAAAACTGCTTGAGGTGAACGAATGAAATTCATGGCCACTTGTACAGCAGGGTTGGAAAGTCCTTTGGCTTATGAGATTAAAGATTTGGGATTGGATGTCATCGATGCCAGTGACGGTAAGGTTCTCTTTGAGGGTTCAGATGATGTACTGATACGTGCCAGTCTTTGGTTAAGGACAGCTGAAAGGCTTTTTATCATACTGGATGAATTTAAAGCAACGACATCTGATGAGCTTTTTGAACGGCTTTACGCCTATGATTGGCAATCATTGGTGCCCAGGAATGCTAATGTTACCCTGGCCAGGGTAAAGACAAAAAAATCATTCTTGAAAAGTCCCAGGGTGACGCAGTCGGTGGCACAAAAGGCGATTTTCAAAAAGTTATGTGAATCCTATTCTCTCAGCCGTCTTCCACTGTCAGGTCCATTGTATCCCCTGCATTTGTATATTAGGAAAAATAACATAACCGTTGCTTTGGAGACCTCCGGGGAAGGTTTGCACAAGAGAGGATACCGAATTCTTTCAGGGAAAGCACCTCTCAGGGAAACGATTGCTGCGGGAATACTCATGCTGGCTCGCTGGAATGAAAAGATTGATCTCATTGATCCCTTTTGCGGATCGGGGACTATTCCCATCGAAGCAGCTATGATCGCTCGCAATCAGGCACCCAATATGCATCGTTCCTTTCTGTTTGAAGAATGGGATTTGCTTTCAAAAGATACCATTTTAAATGAAAGGCGTAAAGCAAGAAAGGCTGTAAAAGTGAGTCATGCAAAGATAATAGGTTGCGATTCTGATTGGAAGATGATCGAATACGCAATGGAAAATGCCAAAAAGGCTGGCGTTCTCAATGATTGTACATTCGAAAAAATGCCCATGGAGCAGGTAAAGGCAGAGGAAAAATATGGTTATGTGTTGACGAATCCCCCTTACGGAGAGCGCCTTAAGGATTCTGAAGCAGCATTTAATCTTTATCAGCAAATGAAACATTTGAAAAAAGACTTGCCGGATTGGTCCTATTTCTTATTCACCTCCCATGAGGGAGTTGAAAAGGCATTTGATATGAAAGCTTCAAAAAAGAAATGGATTACCAACAGCGGCCTGAAAACCGGGCTGTATTTTTTCTGGGGGCCCAAACCACCAAAAGGAGATGATGCTGATGCTGATACTTCTGGCAACCATGAATGAGAATAAAGTAGATGAGATAAAGAAGATTGTGCCTGAGATTCCCTTTAAAAACATCAGCGATTTTTCTGATAAATGGGATGTGGAAGAAGACGGTGACTCTTTCGAAGAAAACGCATTGAAAAAGGCTGTTATTTCAGGCAATTATTTTGGTCTTTATACCGTAGCGGATGATTCCGGGCTTGAAATAAAGGCGTTGGAAGGGTTTCCTGGAGTTCGATCTTCTCGTTTTATGGCTGAAAACAATTACATTGAGAAGATGACGGAGCTGCTGAAGAAGATGAAAGCCTGTGAGACGGATGAGGAAAGATACGCTCAATTCAGAACAGTAGCCTGTTTTTATGATCCATTAGAAAACAAACAGATTCTTGTTGAAGGCATTGTGAAAGGCACATTGTCCAAAGAGATCAGAGGAGAAGGCGGGTTTGGATACGATCCCATCTTTATTCCCGAAGGTTTTGAAAAGACGTTCGGAGAGCTTCCGGAAAAGGTAAAAAACTCATTTAGTCATCGTGCCAGAGCTTTTGCAGTGTTAAAAGAACGATTAAAGGAAGAGGGATATATTCAATGATAACGTGCGAAATGTATTTGTTCAGGCATGCTCAAACTCAGTGGAATCAGGAAAAAAGATTTCAGGGACAACAGGACAGCCCTCTGTCGGAATTGGGGACGTTACAGTCCAAAAAGATGGCAGAAGCACTTGAAGTCATTGATCCGGAGATCATTGTTACTTCAACCCTTAATCGAACAAAGGAAACTGCACGGATAGCCCTTGAAGAATGGGGGCATGACAAAGAAATGATTGAAATGGCAGAATTGAAAGAATCAGCCTTTGGTCCATGGGAAGGCATGATGATAGACGATGTGAAACGGGACTTTCCAGACGAGTTTAACAGCCATCGGACAACACCACATTTGTTTGAAATGGAGGGGGTTGAAAGATATGAAGACATCCAAAAAAGGGGTTTGGAAGGCTTAAAGAAAATTGCCGGGAATTATCCGGGTAAAAGAATAGTAGTGGTGACTCATGGGTTACTTTTATTATGTATTTTGGCGGGAATCAGAAACATTCCCCTTAGTATGGCAAGAGAAAAAATTGCAATTCCTGATAATACAGAATATGTGCGTGTAGATTGGTTGGTGGAAGATTAGTTTAGTGTGTCACCTTGTAAGTCAATAATATCACCGGTTTCCAATGTTATTTCGAATTTATCCGAAGTGAGTTTTCCAGAGTAGAGTTTACTGAACAGATCGATAATTTCATTGTCTCTATCCCCATACATTAACTCAACAGGGATTCTTTTCTCGGGTGAATACAGGTCAAAAACCACATGACTCATCCCTTCAAATGGAAAGAGAAAGCCATCATTCAACCCTTCAAGGCTAAAGACCTCTTCAAGGGTATCTTCTATTTCAGCAGCATGATAACCCAGCTGCTCCAGCTCTTCATAAACCTTTTCATATATACTTTCTTTATCTTCTATTCCACCTATTAACGCCTTTAAAACCAGTGCCATGGCGACTTCCAATATCTGTCCGGTAAACGTAACAATCAAACCTTTCTTTGAAAATATTTGTTCAGCTGTATTATAACATGAACGTGTATAAGAACGATAACGGGAGACAATCTATTTTAAGAAGACGGAAAAATGCGAGGTTTTACTCAAAAATTTGGTAGTTTTCCATTTTCCGTGTAAAATAACGTGAAGTTTTATTCAGCTGAAGGGGGTTATAAAATGAAGTTTATCAATAGGCTGTTTCCCAAGGATTCTCCTGTTGACCTGATGAAAAGGCATGCGCAACTTGCGGAAGATGCATGTAATTATCTGCCGGATGTTTTGGGAAAGTATTTTTACGAGCAGGAGATATACGAGATTGGACAAAAAGTGGACCAGCTTGAACATGATGCGGATGATATAAAAGTGGAGATCAGGAAGGCTTATGCAGAACTAAAATACACCTATTTCGACAAAGTGGATGCATTGTTTATTCTTCACAAGCAGGACGGAATCATCGATAAGGCGGATGATGTGATCAAGATGCTGATGATGAATCAGATCAAAAACCTTGAACATCTCATCATCAAGGACGTGATTGGACTTTCTCACACGGTGGTCGATTCGGTATCGAAGATGACCCATGCGGTCTCAAATCTCAGCATTGTAGCTGAATCTTCCTTCTCAAAAAGAGAAATCGCAAAGGAGAAAGAAGACTTGATGTCAGTGGAGCAAACGGAAAGCCGTAGTGATGATGAAGCTGTTGATTTGGGGAAAAGAGTTTATGCCATGAAGGATACTATGAACGCGGTGGATCTTTTATTTCTACAGGATATTATTCGAAACTTGTCAAAAATAGCCGACAGGGCGGAAAGGGTTGCTGAAAAAGTCAGAATGCTGATCAAGGCATAACGGGGGGATGTAAATTGCTTATTTTTGGGATTGGATTGGGCTTTGCGCTGGCCTTTGCCATTGGCGCCAATGATGTGGCCAATTCCATGGCGACGGCTGTGGGAGCAAAGGCGATTACACCGAAACAGGCGGTCATGATTGCTGCTGTATTGGAATTTTTGGGGGCATTGCTGTTTGGTAGTCATGTAACGTCTACGATCATGAAGGGAATTGTCAAATGGGAAGCGGTAAACGACCCGAACGTTTTGTTATACGGTGCAATTGCGACGTTGATCGCTACGACGGTTTGGATATTGGTTGCCACATTTTGGTCCATGCCTATTTCCACAACCCATTCCGTTGTAGGCGGTATGATGGGATTTGGCATCGTGGCAGCAGGCTGGGGGGCAGTTAATTGGTTAACCATGTTGAAAATCGCCTTAACCTGGGTTATTTCACCTCTTTTTGGAGCTTTACTGTCTTATGCGGTCTTTAAAATCATTGCTTGGACAATCTTGCATAAAGAGAGTCCTTATTCTGCGGCAAAGAAATACTCGCCTTATTTTATCGCAGCAACCATTTTTATCATCGCCTTTCTCTTCTCCTATAAGACCTTGAAATTGGATATGGTGTTAACCTTTCTCTTCTCTTTTGCTTTTTCAGCCGTTGCCTTGCTGATCGCTATCAAGGTTGTGTCTGCAAGATTTTCCCTGAAAAAAGCAGATGACGAATACGAGGCAGTTGAAAGGGTATTCAGGAAGATGCAAGTGGTCACTTCCTGTTATGTCTGTTTTTCTCATGGTGCCAACGATGTGGCCAATGCCATCGGACCTCTGGCTTTGATTATCGCCGTTTTAACAACAGGTGTAGCAGTAGCCAATGTGGAAGTCCCCTTATGGGTTCTTCTTCTGGGTGGCGCCGGTATTGCTGCGGGTGTTGCGATTTTGGGGAAAAAGGTCATGAAGACTATCGGTGAAGATATTACAGTTTTAAACAACACCAGGGGTTTTTCAATCGATTTTGGAACGGCAACAACTGTGTTGGTAGCCTCCGTGATGGGTGTTCCAATATCAACTACACACACTGTTGTGGGATCTGTAACGGGTATTGGAATGGCTCACGGAATGGAAATGGTAAATGTGAGTGTTTTGAAAAACATTATTTTGTCCTGGTTATTAACGGTACCATTGGTTGCTATCTGTTCCGGAGGTCTCTACTGGTTATTCCAGAGAGTAATCGGTTAACCGGTTGTTTGTCATTCAAACTTAATATATAAATGATACAATACCATCATAAGTCCATACTTTATGACAATTAAGAGGTGAATGATTTGTTAATTAAACGATATGAAAATAATGAACTAATGAGTATAAAAGCTGCTGTAATTGTGAGAGAGCAGATTGCTGAAAAACCAAATTCTGTATTGGGTCTACCCACAGGATCATCACCTCTTGGGATGTACAATCAACTGATAGCGATGTATAAAACCGGAGAGATTGATTTTTCTTCCGTCAAAACTTTCAATTTAGATGAATATTGTGGGTTACCCACTGACCATCCTCAAAGCTACCATGAATTTATGAGAAAAAATTTTTTTCAGCATGTGAATATAAAACCCGAATACATCCATATGCCAAAGCCGGATAAAGCTGATCAAGATAGTGGTTGTGAAGATTATGAGAAGAAGATTTGCGAAGCCGGAGGCATCGATTTGCAGATTCTTGGTATCGGCAGAAACGGGCACATCGGTTTCAACGAACCTGGAACGCCTTTTTCAAGTCAAACGCATGTGATTAAACTTCATCAGGATACAAGACAGGCCAATGCCAGATTTTTTAACTCCATTGATGAAGTGCCCAAAGCGGCCGTTACCATGGGAATAAAAACTATCATGAGAGCACGAAAGATATTACTCCTGATTTCAGGAGAGTCCAAGCGTGAAGCCATCTATAATCTCGTTCATTCACAAATTGATGAACAATTCCCTGCTTCTGTACTTCAACTTCACCCCAATGTCACTGTTTTAACTGAAGAAGCCGCTTGCGGTCTTCTTGACAGGGAGTATTCATTTAGGAATAATCAACTGTCCATCTGACTTTCGATAGTCCTCAACTTGATAATCATTCGTTTTTCTGCTATAATTACTGTTGAAACTTGCCAATTAATTGAGTGATAGACACGTTTATATTTTAAATATTCAAATACAATTTAGTGCTTTTGTTCCTATAATCATCTTACATTGGAGGAGATTTTATGAAAAAAAGTTTGTTGTTTTTGATTGTCGTTATGTTAGTTGTTTCTTTCGGTTTTGCCAAAGTCTACCGAGTTGGAACAAGTGCAGGATTCCCGCCCTTTGAGTATGTTGAAAAAGGTGAATATGTAGGTTTTGACATGGACCTCATGCGAGAAATGGCGAAAGAAATGGGTTTTGAGATTGAAATCATTGATATGAGCTTTGATTCACTTATTGCCGGCCTTGTATCTGGAAACCTGGATATTATCGCAGCCGGAATGACCATAACAGACCAGCGTGCAAAGGTTGTAGATTTTTCAAACGCATACTGGACAGCAGATCAAAGCATCTCAGTGAAAGAGGATTCCGATTTAAGCATTACAGTTCTTTTCGGAAAACACAACATTGGTGTGCAAACGGGAACCACCGGAGATCTTTGGGTTGAAGAACATCTTGAAAAAACAGGGATTTTAACGGGACGATACAAACGCTATGATACCTTTGTTCTCGCCATGACGGACCTTGTTAACGGTAATTTGGACGCAGTTGTTCTTGATTCACCCGTTGCCGACAGATTTGCAAAAGTCAGACCTGTCAAGACAATCGGTGTTATCAAATCCGACGAAAAATACGGATTAGCAGTAAAAAAGGGTAACAGTCAATTGCTTGAAACCATCAACGAAGGTTTGAAAAGACTTGAAGAAAACGGAACCATCGACGAACTGATAGCAAAATACTTCTAAATTAAAACTACTGTTAAGCTGCGGCCATGATTTGGCCGTAGCTTCTGATTATAAATCCAAAATGAAAGGCGGGGAGTATCATAGATAAATTTCAACTATTTCTCGATTCAATGCCCCTGTTGTTAAAAGGTACTTGGGTTACTATA
Organism: uncultured Thermotogaceae bacterium; assembly: GCA_964403295.1. Classification (GTDB taxonomy): domain Bacteria; phylum Thermotogota; class Thermotogae; order MWEM01; family MWEM01; genus JASUTC01. Next base: position 19,901 of record CAYOFT010000014.1, read on the forward strand.
GAGATTACTTTCCTAACACTGGCACTGGGGATGCTGATCGCCGTGCCAGTTTCTTTTGGGCAGGTATACGGTCCAAAATGGGGGAAAGCCTTAATTGGTATATATGAAAAAATCTTCCGAAGCATACCCGGGATCGTCATTCTCTTTCTCATTTATTACGGACTTCCAAGAGCTGGCATCAATATGTCCCCTTTTTTGGCAACCGTTATCGGGTTGGGTTTAAGAAGTGGAGCCTATCAATCCCAGATATTCAGAGGAGCCATTCTTTCCATTGATTCAACACAAATGAGAGCTTCCAGATCGCTTGGCATGTCCAAGATGCAAGGTTTCAGAAACGTCATATTTCCCCAGGCTTTCCGTGTTGCATTACCACCTTGGGCTAATGAATTCACAATCGTTCTTAAAGATTCATCTTTCGCCTATGCGTTGGGTGTAACGGAGTTATTGAGACAAGGAAGGTACATCATATCAACTACTTACGAACCAATGTTAATTTTCTTGACTATTGCAGCAATCTATTTTGTCATAACAATTACTTTGAACAAAAGCTTACAGGCACTTGAGACAAAGCTTACCATACCCGGTTTTGATATAAGGGAGAAGATAAAATGAGTGAGAATAAGCATATACTTAGAGTAGAGAACCTTAGAAAAAGTTTCGGAGACAACGTTGTTTTAAAAGATGTCAGTTTTACCATGGACAAAGGCGAAACAAAAGTTATCATTGGACCAAGCGGAACGGGAAAAAGCACGTTGCTGACCTGTATCAACCAGCTGGTCAAACCAGACAGCGGAACGATTTATCTGAAGGATTTAAACGTTACCCAGGCAGAAGATATGAACAAAATCAGAGCCCGAATCGGGTTTGTTTTTCAGGATTTTGGTTTGTTTTCGCATTTAACTGCTATGAGAAATGTGATGATCGGACCCATTAAAGTTCAAAAAATGAGTAAAGAAGATGCCAAAAATCTTGCCTATGAAGAATTGAAACGGGTTGGATTGCTGGAACATGCCGATAAATATCCGGCACAACTTTCCGGTGGACAAAAACAACGTGTGGGAATAGCAAGGGCATTGGCCATGCAACCTGAGCTGATTCTCTTTGACGAACCCACCTCTGCTTTGGACCCAGAACTGATCGGTGAAGTACTGGCTGTTATGAAAAATTTGGCAGACAATAAAATGACTATGCTTATCGTAACCCATGAAATGGGCTTTGCTAGAACGGTTTCCGATGAGATTATTTTCATGGAAGGTGGCGTTATCGTTGAACAGGGAAGTCCCGATAAGTTGTTTAAAAATCCCGAACACAAACGAACCGGTGAATTCCTGTTCAAATTGACAGAGTTATACGGTGAAGGTGACGAGTGATGTTTAATAATATTGTGGAAATTGTAGTGAACCATTGGCCCTCTTTTCTCGAAGGAGTGGGCATGACATTGCTTATGGCCTTGATAGCCATGTCCGTAGGGACTTTTTTTGGCACTATTCTTGCCTTTTTGAAGGTTTACAGCAATAAATTCGTCGTCGGTATCGTATCTGGCTTCATTGAAATCATCAGGGGAACACCTATGCTGGTTCAAATATTTATCTTCTATTTTGGACTACCCGTTTACGGCATCCGAATGACCGCTTTCGGTGCCTGTATCCTTGGCTTCATTATCAACAGTGCAGCTTATCAGGCTGAATACACCCGAGGAGCCATACAATCCATCGAACAAAATCAAATGACAGCCGCACGTTCAATGGGTATGACCCGAAATCAATCGATCTTTAACGTTATTTTGCCTCAGACCATAAAGAGAGCAATACCCGCATGGACAAACGAATTTATCTACCTTTTGAAATACACATCTTTGGCTTATATCGTAGGCGCTGAAGAACTCATGGAAAAGGCGAAAGTCATTGCCAGCAGAAATTTCCTCTTTTTCGAAGTCTACATCATCGTTGCAATTATCTACCTGATTCTTGTTCTAGTTATTACATGGCTCCTTCAAAAGCTGGAAAAGAAACTGGAGATTCCTGGTTTGGAAACCGTTAGATAAAAAAGAGGCAGTTGAAACAAATTGCAAACAATGATTAATTTTCTTGACTCATCTTCCAGGATGCTATAATTATAAAAATTTCTATATTGGAAGGAAGTGTTCTATGAGCTTAAAAATGCGCCTTGTGATCTTCTCAGCCATCATCATTGCAGTAGTGTCCGGTGTGTTGTCACTGGTTTTGGTTAATTATTATGGAACGATGATAAATGATGTCTTGATTGAAGCAGAAGCAACAAATAGTATATCAGAAATAACAACGCAGTTTGAAAAGACCCCTTGGACCATCTTGTTTTTTACACTGATTGCAATTGGTGTAGGGGCTTTGGCCATGTTTTTTCTCTCAGCGTATATTCTCAAACCTTTATCTGGAATAAGAGAGGATATCAAGACACTTGGTGACGGGGATTTTACAAAGCGTTTTAATGTCAGCGGTAAAGGTGAAACTGGGAAGATTTCAAAGACGTTGAATGAGGTTTCTGAAAGCATTCAACAAATGATTGCAAATCTCACCCTTTCAATTAGAGAAACAACTATCAATTCAAACGCAGTGAGCCGGGATAGTGAAGAAATGGTCAAGAGTTTTGACAACACCAAAGAGATTATTGAAACGGGCAATTCAGCCATTGTGGACATGGTTAATTCCGTAGAATCAGAGACCAGCGCCATTGAGGATATTTCAAGCTCCAGTCAATATTTGGCAAACATGGCTGAAAACCTGAATGAAACTACCAATACCATTTTGAATAAGGCTGAACAGGGAAAAGACACCATTTCAAAGGTCAATGACAATGTGGCAGAATTGGCAAAGTCCATGGAACAGATTTCCACAGATGCAAACAGCATGGTGGAAAAGGCCTCGACCATTGGTGAGGTGGTCAATACCATTAGTGCCATAGCCGAGCAAACCAACTTGCTGGCGTTGAATGCAGCCATAGAAGCAGCCAGAGCCGGAGAGGCAGGAAAAGGGTTTGCCGTGGTTGCCGATGAGATCAGGAAATTGGCCGAAGAGAGTAAAAATGCAACGGAAAACATATCCGAAAATCTAAAGGCCATTGTTGACGGGGTTGAGAATACGGCTTCGGACATCTTAAAAATCAATAAAAACATCAAAAATGTGACCAAAGATAACGATATGGCGGTAAAAAACATCTCGGAGATTCTGGGGCAAATGCAAACCATCAGTGAATTAACCACTAATCTGGCTGCCAACGCTCAGGAACAGGGAGCCGCCACTCAGGAAATTGAAGCCACTTCTCAGGAATTAAAGGCAAAGGCCAACGAGATGCGGGAGATTTTGGAGCAAATAGAAACACAATCTGAGGAAACCGAAGAAAAAATCCAGCAAATAGAAGACATGATGGAACAAATGACACAATCTTCCATTGCAGCCACCGACAAACTTTCAAAATACCGAGTGTTTGAGGGTGGGGAATACAAAAAACAACTGGAGATGGCCTTGCAGTCCCACGAAAAATGGTATTCACAATTGAACAAAATGGTCCAGCAGATGAACCTGTTGCGGTTGGAAACGAATCCCAAGCGATGTAATTTTGGCATCTTCTTCAATTCCATTGCCCATTATATGGGCCATGAAGAGGAATGGAACCAAATCGGGAAAGAACACAAAGCTCTTCATGATTCCTCGGAAGAGGTTATTCAGGCTATCAAAAACAAAAACAAATCTGAAGTTGAAAAAGCTTTTAAACGGACCACAGATATCTACGGAAGAACACATGGGTTGCTTGAAAAATGCTTGAATACCATCAAAAAAGAAGAAACAAAGAAATCCTAAAATCAAGACTATGAAAAAGGTTGCATAAAGTGGTTTTGTTTTTATAAAACAAGTGGCTGCGGGGTAAAAGTTGAAAAGTAATGCGATACGGTAACCTAACTATTAAATAGCTATGAAGCGATTTTATGATATAATTCTTGTAGTTGAGTCAAAACTCAGAGAGAAAATAACAGGTGCATTTGCACCGAAAACAATCTAAAGGAGGAATTTGGATGCAAAAAAGAATTTCGTTGTTTGTTGTAGTTATTCTTGCGTTATTTGTTGCAATGACATTCGCAGAAGTAATGGGACCATATGCGGACAAAGTCTACATCAACACGAGGATGAAAGAGGAAATAGGACTTAAGGATGCAGCAGAAGGACTTACTGACGTTTTCCTTTATGGAGTTTCAGGACCAACCCTTTACGGGATGCCTGCCTCAGACCTTGAAAAACTTGAAGTGTATGCTGTACCATCAGGAACTTGGTCATTAAACATGAACAACTATCCTGGAGTGGCTCCATATCATGCAGAGAGGGACGGAGAAACACTGTTTAACCCCTTTGCTATTCAAGAAGTCAGATTCGCTTTGAATTTCCTGATTAACAGACAGTATATCGTTGATGAAATCCTTGGCGGTGCAGGATTTCCGTTATATTGTATGGCAACTACTGGCCAGCCAGGAACAATGCCATACGTGAAAGTTGCTGAAGAGTTTGGTTTCACTGCAGAAGGCGACGAAGAAAAAGGTATTGAAATGATCACAGCTGCAATGGAAGAAGCAGCAGCACTTCCTGAAAATCAGGGAAGACTTGTAAAAGGCGCAGAATTCTGGGAATTTGACGGCAAACCCGTTGAAATCAGATTGCTCGTTCGTGTTGACGACCCTAACGGAAGAATGCGAGAAGGCGCTTACGTTGCAGACCAGCTTGAAAAAGCAGGTATAAAAACAGAAGAAGCAATGTGGGACAGAGTTAAGGCCATCACAACCGCTTATTACTCCAATCCTGCCGATTACGAATGGAATATGTACACAGAAGGTTGGGGAGCCGGAGCAACAAGAAGATATTGGGAACACATTGTTGCACAGATGTATGCACCCTGGTACGGTTATATGCCCGGTGGCGCAGATCCTGAAAACTGGAATCATTCCAGTCCTCGTCTCGACGAGTTAACGAAAGATGCATTCTACGGAAGATATTTAACCGTTGCTGAATACTGGGAACAGGCTCTTGAAGGTCTAAGAATTGGACTTCAGGAATCCTTGAGAATTTACGTATGTGCACAGGAGGACTTCTTCGTAGCAAACAAGGCAAGATTTGAAGAAAGATTTGCTTACGGACTTGGCGATGGGCTCAACGCCTGGATGTTCATAACTGGTAACACAGTTGACAACATTTTGAGAGTCACACAATTCTCCGCACAGGGTGGACTCTTTATGTCAGCATGGAACCCAATCGGTTCTGATGGATTCTCAGATGTTTATTCCACAAAGGTTTCAAGAACACTCATCGATGCAAGTATGTTTGAAAGCCCCGTATCTGGACAGCAGATTTCACAGAGAGCAGTTTATTCTGATGTTGAAACTGACGTTATCAGAGACGGAGAAGACCTTGTTGGTCAGTTACCAGTACCAGCAGATGCCA
>CAYOFT010000015.1:0-25149 GCA_964403295.1 uncultured Thermotogaceae bacterium
TATAACACTATTCACTTGTCTCCAATTTGAATTTGTTGTACATCTTCTTGCCTCCAGTTTTTTTCAGAGATATTATAGCATATTTTTTAGGATTGTAAGTAATATAATAATGTTTTCAATTTCGTCAAAGAGCTCATTTATTTGCTTTTCAAATCCTCAGCAAGCCTTTTTGTATCTTCCATATTGAACAACTCTATACAAACAGGGAAATCAGTGCCAAATTTGTTATCCTCCATGAATTTTGTAAAATCATCTATGGTTTTTTGATCCGGATAGCAATGGGACTTTTTATCATTGGCCCCGTGGAAATGGATTTCGGTAATTTGATTTGAAAAACGTTTGTAAAAGGTATTGACAGAGCGTTTATCAAGGAGTAAGTGCCCATAATCCATTGTCACATAAATGTTTGCCGCTTCTTCTTTCAAATAGTCACAAAATTCAAAGAATATATCGTTTTCCGGATTCTCAATAGAGATTTCCCCATTCTCTACCCCTTCAGAAATACTAAAATAAAAGTCTGCAAACTGTTTGAAATTTATAAAGGGATGAAGGGTTATATGGAAATAATCCTGATCTTTGAAAAATTCGTAAGCCGCTTTGACATTTTCAAGTTTATCAGTGGGCAAATGAAGTGTTATTTTTGTTTTATTAGTAATCTTGTCAATTTCTCTTGAAAGTATTTCTTCCGTTCTCTTGTTCCATGTATATATCAAAAGTTCACAAAACTGAATATTTTTTCCAATATGCTCAACGTTTTCCAAATATGACCCGTTTATTTGCCAAGAGGTCGCTCCAATCAACATTATTATCACATCTCCAGTTCAAAAAAGGTAGTTTTTTGATCAAATTAGAGGTATTAAGCGTTGAACTGCTATTGTGTTATGGTGGTTAATTCATCCCCCGTTGGAACTTCTCTTTTTCTTATAAATAAAAACCAACAACAGACCGCTTTAGTCTGTTAACAATTATACCATCCTTTGGGAATATCTCCATGCTTTTTTTGTTTCGACTAATACTTTTTTCAGAACAATACTGTTTGATGAACAGACATATTTTTTTGTTTTTGTGATATACTAATATGATTTTTATGTAAATAAACATGATTTTGATCATCATATAACACCAACTTTGTCCTAAGGTAGTTTACTTTTATTAAAAATGGGTTCTAAATACACATAGGAGGTTTAATATGAAAAAAAAGTGGTTTGTGGTTCTGCTGATCCTGTTCCTATGCTTCACTTTTGTCAGTTGTGACGAGGACAAAGAAACTCAAGAAACCAACGCACCAAAAGCACAAGAGAAAGAAACTACCATCAAGGGCGAAAAGTTTGAAACAGACGATTTTTCAATGATCATCGCAGATGGCTTTTCAAAACTGGAAATCGATGGCGGTGTACAGGCTTATAAAAGCTACGACATGGTTGAAATCTGGTTGAGAGGCTATAACAACAATGAAAATGATGCAAAAAGCGGAGCGGAAAATTTGTCAAAAAACTACAATGGCACTGAAGTCCAAAAAACAAATTTGTTTGGGCTTGATTTTTACCAAACCACAATTGTAGTCTCAGGTAATCCTCAAACTATTTACGTTGGAATCAAAGACGGCAAAAAAGTACAAATAGGCGTCGCAGGTAAAGGTCATGAAACCAACGAAACACTGCAAGGTATGTTCAAGACGATTACTTTTAAATAAGCTTACCCGGTTGAATCTCGAACTTCCAATACCGGTTTGATTAGAACCCCTTTCGGGGTTCTTTTTTCTGAGTGCATGGTTTCGATAAGAGAGTTAACAACCGTCTGCGCAAAGCGTTCTACGTTCTGATCGATAGAGCTAAGGGAAGGATCCAGGTATTGACTTTGAGGTAAATTATCGATCCCAAGGACACCCACACCCTCCGGTATCTTTTTTCCAGCTTCTTTTATTGCTTTATAAACAGCGGTTATTTTCTCATCACCTGATACAAAGAAAGCATCCGAATGATACTTTTTAAGATGGACTTGTGTGTAATCATAGGCATCTTGAAGGTTGTTTACGGCATATTCAATGTGAAATTCTACTTGATGACTTGTACAAATCTTTTGAAACCCGTCAACACGGCTTTTATTCACATAAAACTCGCGATTTCCCAAGAAAAAAGAAATCCTTTTATAGCCTTGTTCAATGAGATGCTGAGCCCCAATTTCTCCCACATGGAAATTATCCAAGTCCACATAACTGGTATCTTTGAAATCAAAATCCTTACCCAAAATCACAAACGGTATATTGTTTTCTCTCAAATATTTAATGCGAATATCTCCTTTTAAATTGTCAAACAGTACTGCCCCATCTGCAATACCGCTTTTAAGTAATATAAACCCGTCGGTATCATCATCAATCACACCATGACCGGAAGACGGGGAAAGGATCACTTTATAACCTCGAGCTTTAAAATCCGTAATAATGTTCATGATGATCAAACTATGCCAGGCATTCCAGTAACTTCCGCCATGCTTGTCTATAAACAGAATGACTGTCTTAGTCTGCTGGTTTTTCAAAGCCTTGGCCATTAAATTGACACTGAAGTTGGTTTCCTCTATTGCATCCAGGATTTTTCTTCTGGTAGCTGGTTTAACTTCTGTTGAATTATTGATTACTCTAGAAACAGTTTTAATTGAAAATCCGGTCTTTTTTGCAATATCCGACATGGTTACTTTTTTCATGTTGAACACCTCTTTTGTCAACGTTGACAATATATCATAGCACACTTTGTTAAAAAATGAATTGATTTGATTTCATTAAAATTTGAAAGCTAATTACTAATAATCAGGAATAATCCCTGTTATTTCTGCTTCACGGGATTTGGAAAAAATCACATAAAAGCATAGAATCTTTTAGAAGCTATTTTTTTTGGTTCGTTATGACAACGTTGTCATAATAATTCGATAGATTCAAGCATCTCTAACTTTCAGAAACCAACCAAATTAATGGAGGGATTTTTTATGAAGAAAACCTTGTTTTTTGTCGTTTTGGTATTAGTCGCAGCATGTCTTTTTGGGGAAACACTTGTTGTCACATCCAGACTCTGGTCAGCACCTTCAGAGAAAGAGTTCATTATCAACGAAATTATCAAACCCTTTGAAGAAGCCAACAATTGTACAGTAAAGTTCAGTACGTTGGATGATGAAACACTTCTGGATCAGGCAGAACTTCAGCAGAAAACCGGTAACATCACCACTGATGTTATCGTTTCTTATGCTTCAAACATGCCAGAATGGGTAGAGAACGACTATGTAATGGATTTAACAGACATCGCTGCACAATGGGATGACAGAACCTTTTCAAAGGGTTATGATGAAATGACCGTTTTCGATGGCAAACGTTATTTCCTCCCGGTAGGCGCTGATGTTTATCTGTTTATTGCAAACAAAAAAGCCATGCAGTACCTGCCTGAGGGTGTAGATGTTCAAAGTCTTCACTGGGAAGAAGTTGTAGACTGGGCAAACGCTATTGCCATTATGGAAGGCGAAGGAAAATTCGCAGTAACAGGTGTTCCAATGAAATCTTTAATTTACCAGTACGGTGGTGTATGTCTTTCTTACGGAGCAGATTGGCCCAATTTGGATAATCCCGGTGCCATGGCCGCATTCTATCTTCTGAGCAAAATGGCAGATGCCTACACACCTACAGTCTTAACTTATGACGATGTAAGACCGCCTATGAAAACAGGTGAAGCATGGATGGCAACAGCACATTGTGCAAGAGTAGGAGAAATTTACAAAAACGATCCAACAAATTATGTAGTTGCACCGGCACCTGCTGGTCCTGCTGGCATTGGATCCATTGCCGGAACCAGCGGCTATGCAATCGTTAAAGGTACGAAGCATGAAGAATTGGCAGTAAAATTTGTTGAATACATGACAAGACCTGACATTATGTTGAAGTCCTCCAAGGGTACTGGCGGATTTATTCCACCGGTTGATGAAGCAATCTATTTACTTGAAACAGATAAAGACGAGCAGGATATGATCATTGAAATGGCTATTAAGGTTATGCAGGAAGGCGTACTTTCCTACATCGCACCAACATGGACAGATTGGGGTCAAGTCAAGCTGGTTTACGATGACATTTTCAAGGAAATGATATTAAACTTGAAGACTTTCGATCCGGGTTATCTTGAAATCATGCAATTAAGAGTTGATACATTAAAGAAATAAACCAATGAATAAGGGCGCATCACTTTGGTGTGCCCTTTTTGTCTATATCTGAATGAAGGAGCTGCAAATTCATGACTTTAAACCAATCTGTCACTTTAGAGCCTCATAAAAGCGGTTTCCCATGGAAAAAAGTAATTCCCTATATTTTAATTGCCCCAACGGTTATCTATTATGTGATCTTTTGGATCAGGCCGGTTTTAACATCCATCATTCAAAGTTTTACTCCAGAAATTGGCACGGGTTTTACTGTTGAAAACTATTCCAGAATTTTTAACGATCCAGTATTCTGGCAAGCTGTGGTGAACACCGGTATTTTTGTTATCATATCCGTTACTCTGGAGTTTGTCGTCGCTTTTGGTTTGGCCTTAATCATCAATAAAAAGTTCAAAGGCTCGAGTTTATTACTTGCTATCGCACTGATTCCCATGGCCTTGCCTCCTGTTGCTGTAGGTGCCATGTGGTCAAGTGGTTTTGCCACTTATGGCTGGTTCAACAGCCTCCTCATGTCCATGGGTTTGATCGGGGAAGGCGAAAAGATTCTTTTTTTGGCAGGTAATGACTTCCAGTCTTTGATGCTTATCATCATCATCGATGCTTGGCAGGTCATCCCCTTTATGATGACCATTTTGCTGGCGGGTCTACAAGGAATCCCCAACGAATCGATAGAAGCCGGTTACGTTTTTGGCGGAACCCGATTAAAAGTGTTAAGAAAAATCACCATGCCGATGCTCAAACCCAGTATTCAAACCGCTTTGATTCTGAGAATCATTTCTGCCATCCAGGTATGGTTGATTATCGTCCTCATCTTTGGTTTCAGAAGAATCCCTGTTTTACTGGAGGAGGTCGTCTTTTTCCAGGAACAGGTTCAAAATGAATACAAATTGGCTCTGGCCTATTCAGTTATCGTTGCCTTAGTGGTTTCCATCGTTGCCGTACTATATTTGAAGGTCTCGGGAGCTTTTAAGGGAGATGAGGAGCAATGAGTCATAAGGATCTTAAGGCAAAACAGACAAAAAAGCTCATTGGCAGAACTATTTTTTATATGTTCATCATCTTCATTATCATGGTGATTTTACTCCCCATCTATTTTCTTTTGTCGATTTCGTTCATGTCAGATCAGGAAGCCTATGACTGGCCTATCCCTTTGGCATTATCCTTTCAAGGTGAATTCAAGATAGAACCGGTGTTAGGGACATCCGATTACCTGATTAGTGTTTTTTCCCGTTCACAGGAGGAATACATTTCGCTGATACAAGGATCGAAAATAGATCAGATGAGTGAATTCTTGAGAAATAAAACCAACTGCAATGTATCTGAAGAGAAACTCCATGAAGCGATTACACAGGTCGATGCTCTTTATGACACAAACAGTGACAGAATCAATGCTTTAACGGAAGAAATTATCAACTTGGAAAAAAAGATTTTATCTTTGAACCAAAATATCATCAAGGCAAAACGTAATCTGTCAGTCGTTGAAGGTCGAGAATCCATGGAGGTCGTTGAGGAAAAACTAAGAGCAGATTTAAAACAGTACGAGGCTGAAAAAGAAAACATTACAATTGAAATAGATAAAAAAAAGGCAGAACTCACACCACTTAATTCAACGAATTTCAAGGTTTTTAAGAATCTCTTTGCCAACTATGTAACGTTCTTTAAGGTAACCAGAGATTCCATACCGGCTTTGATAAGAAGTATTCAAGTAGCCCTGTTAACTGTTCTGATAGCCTTAACCATTGGAGGAATGTCCGGTTATGCATTTGCCAGGTATGTCTTCAAGGGGAAAAATATCTTGAAACTGAGCACTCTTTTTGTCAGGATGTTTCCGGGAATTGCCATTGCCATGCCCATGGTCATTATTCTGGCTGAAATGGGATTTTATGACAGACCCATCGGTTTATCACTGGTTTATTCAGTTGGACAAATTGCATTGACCATATGGATTACGGCCAGTATCTTTATGGGCATTCCCGTGGAATTGGAAGAGGCGGCACAGGTGTTCGGACGAACTCGTGTGGGGGCTTTCATTCACATCACATTACCTCTGGCTTTACCGGGATTGGCAGCCAGTGCCATGTATGCTTTTATCGGAAGTTGGGCTGAAACTGCTCAGGCTATTGTACTAACACAATTTAATCCCACCTTTCCCGTGGTTGTGTATCAAACCATGGTAGGTGCAAAGGGGATGGTAAACCTCATTGCGGCCGGTGGCGTTACTATGGCATTACCTGCTGTTTTGTTTACCATTCTTATAAGAAAATACATCCTGCAGATGTGGGGCGGCGTAAAAGTCTAAAAAAAGGAGCTGGACTTATGGCGACACTTAAACTTAAAAATCTCTCTAAGCGATACGGCAAGACCGTTTGGGGAGCTAAAGATATTAATCTTGAAGTTCATGATAAAGAATTCATTGTCCTACTTGGACCATCCGGTTGTGGTAAAACAACAACAATGCGAATGATTGCCGGACTGGAAGAGGTTACTGAAGGTATCATCTATATCGAGGAAAAGGATGTTACTTTCCTGCCCCCTAGAAAAAGAGACATTTCCATGGTCTTTCAAAGTTATGCCGTTTGGCCGCATTTGACCGTTTTTGATAATATTGCCTTTCCCTTAAGGCTGAAAAAGTTAAATAGCTCTGAAATTCAACAAAGGGTTAAAGAAGTTTCCGATTTGACCAAGATCGAAGATTATTTGGAGCGTTTTCCGAGACAACTTTCCGGAGGGCAGCGACAGCGTGTCGCACTGGCTCGCGCTTTGGTCGTTCAACCCAAAGTCTTTTTAATGGATGAACCCCTGTCGAATCTGGATGCTAAGCTCAGAGTTAAAATGCGAACTGAAATGAAAGCCATTCACAAAAAGACTCAGGCCACAACGGTTTTTGTTACACATGACCAGGCAGAAGCTATGAGCATGGCTGATCGAATTGTGATTATGAAAGACGGGTCTATTGTCCAAGTGGGATCCACAGATGATGTGTATTTCGATTGTGAAGATATGTTTGTAGCCGGATTTATCGGGACCCCCCCCACTAACTTTCTTTCAATGGAATTAGGGGAAAAGAATGGGAAACTCTTGTTGATTAACAGTGCTTTTTCTTTTGAACCGATAGGAGAAAATTATGAGATTCTCAAAAAATATCCAGGCAAACAAGTGGTCATGGGAGTCAGGCCTGAAAGTATGCAAGTTTTCAAAGAAAAAAAGCCCGAGTCGGTCTTTTCTAGAGAAGTCTTGGTCACTGAACCGCAAGGCTCTCATCAGATTGTAGCCATTGAGTTGGATGATCAAATTGTTAAAATAGTCGCGCCGCCTTTCCCGAAAGTAGATCCGGGAGAAATTGTTCATATCGGTTTTGAACATGATCGAATCATGTTTTTTAATCCTGAAACAGAAAAAAGAATTCGAAAAGAATAAGGGGAGTGGGATAGAGATGAAAATTGCCCTGGCACATTTTAGAGTTGGCGAAACAGACGGTGTTTCCCTTGAAATGGAAAAATGGAAGCATGTTTTTGAAAATATGGGGCATCAGGTCATATTTATTTCCGGTACTTCAGATTATGGAGATTATTACATTAAAGAGATGGATTTGCATAGAGATGCCTTTAAAAAATGGGAAAGAAATAGTTATAAAGCCTTAGAAGATTATGATAATGAAGAAGCCTTCATTCAAGAACTTCAATGTGTAGCAAAAGAAATTGAATCAGCCTTGGATGAAATCTATGAAAAAGAGCCATTTGATATCATTATCCCTAACAACATCTTTTCACTTGGAACCGGGATCCCTGTGGCTATCGGCTTTTTCGATTTTATAGAAAAGCATCATTTGATTAGTATTAATCACAATCATGATTTTTATTGGGAAAGACCTCACATGAGTCGTCCGACTTGTGATTTTGTCACCGGCATTTTGGAAAAATATTATCCACCACTTGGAGAGAGTTATCAGCAAGTGGTCATCAACAAAATTGCGCAGGCAGAATTAAAAAAACGAAAAGGCTGCGATTCTGTAGTGGTTCCAAATGTTTTTGATTTCCACGCAGAAGAATGGACGATTGATGATTACAATCGCGATCTCAGAGAAACCTTGGGGATTGGAGAAAGAGACATTGTCTTCTTACAAGCTACTCGCGTAGCCACCAGAAAAGCGATTGAACTGGGTATTGAAACCATCGGCGAAATTAAAAAGAGAAAACAGCAGTTGATCGGACGCTTATATGACGGACGAGAATTCACAGAAGAGGATCAAATTTTACTTTTCATGCCAGGGCTCATTGAAACGGACAGTGATTACATAACCTTCCTAAAAAAACTTGCTGCCGAAGAAGACGTTAAGATTGTTTGGGCAGAAAAGTTGTTTGGCGCGACGAGAAGTCTTCGCGATATTAAGAAGTACTCCCTTTGGGATGCCTATGTAATTGCTGATTTTATTACTTATCCCTCCATCCTTGAAGGCTGGGGAAATCAATACTTGGAAGGCCTTTTCGCCAAAAAACCCATGATTATTTTTGAATACCCCGTTTTCAAAACCGATATCATGCCATTTGGGTTTAAAAACGTCTCTTTGGGACATACATTCACCCAAAGGGATAATAACGAAAGGGATTACGTTTCAGTAGAGCTTAAAAAACTGGAAGATGCAGCAACCAAAACCATTGAAATCCTAAAAAGCGAAGAACTTTATTATGATATGGTTAATAAGAATTTCAAAATCGCTCAAGAAAAACTATCTTTTAACGCCTTGGGCAGAACATTATCCAAGATCATCAAAAAAGCCTCAAAAACCTTATTGTAGGAGAATAAGAGGGGACTGGCGTTGGGGAACAGGTTGGGGTGGGGACAGGTACGATGATTGCCGTATCAGCGGCCCTGTCCCCACCCCAACCTGTATGTCAGCTAAATCTCAATATCACTTTTTTTGAAAACAAATAATCCGATAGAAAAAAACAACACCCCGATCAAAGAAATAACTAAAGCATTTAAAAGATACATCTTTTCGTTAATAACGGTATCAATAAGTGGAATATAGTGAAAAATAGTAATTTTTGAAAGCCATGATACACTGCCAAAATTCTTTCCTAAAACCTCTCCAAAATACATAAAAACAATAATTCCAATGGAAATGGTAATATTCAAGTTTCCTTTTTTAGACAGACAGGATATAAGTGCGGAAAGGCCTCCAAAGAAGGTTAAAACACAAAAAGTGTATAAACCAAAAGACAACAGGATTGTTTCACTGTAGGGCATTTTTATAAACAATCTGAATCCAAGAAATACAAAGTAAGTGAAAAGAAGACTTAAAAGGGTGATTAAACTCATCATTAAAAACATTTTTTCTAAAAAAATCCGGTTTCTTTTTACTGGTTTGACTAGGAGATATTCGATGGTCTTCTCTTCAAACTCTTTGGCAAAAATTGAACCAGCTAGATTAGCTGCAAAAACTGCGGAAAGTATATAAATAAAACTCATCCCTTCTGATCCAAAAACCCCTTCAGGCTTTGAGAATACCTTCGGTTCAAGATTGAACATTTTTAGAACCAGCTTTGGCATATTTTCCATAAACTTCATAATCTCTTCCATCTGATCAAGTATAATATTGGTCATTGGCAGGTACATAAAAATAAAGCCTATAAATACACCGCACCAAATTAAGAAAAACCAAAAATTGTTCCTGGCTTCATTTCTAAAAATATTTAAAAACATATCAGTTTTCACCTCTATTGTAAAAAGCCATAAAGGTCTCTTCCAATGTAGGATTTCTTATTTGAACATCAGAAAATTCTGTTTGATTTAGAGTTGTTAAAAATTCCTTTATTTCTGTTTTCTTAATTTGAAAAACCTTTGCTCCGTTTGTTGATTTTATATGCTCAAAGTGTTCAAATCTCTTTCCATTTTTCAGACCATAAACGGTAATCACTTTCTGGGTATATTCGGAAAATTGGTTGATGGGCATTTCTTTTATCAGGAGGCCCTCTTTTATAATTCCCACCCGATCACTTAGTCGCTCCACTTCAGTCAAATTATGTGAAGAAAAGAGGATGGCACAACCCCGTTTTCTTTCTTTTTCAACTAATTTATACAGTTTTTTCTGAAGCAAAGGATCCAAGCCGTTGGTGGGTTCGTCCAGAATCAAAAAATCCGGTTGATGAACCAATGCCTGAAGAATGCCTACCTTTTTTCTGTTTCCCATAGACAGTTCTTTGAAACGCTTTTTTTTGTCCAATTCAAGAAACTCACACAATTCATTTTCGTATTTTTTCGAATAATTTCTGTAAAATCTTCTGTTATACTGTAAGAATCTTGATATGCGCATTCCAGGATAAAGGTTGATTTCGCCAGGCAAATAACCGATGCGATGTTTCATGGCATTCAGATGTTTTGGAAGTTCTTTGCCATCAGCAAACATTTTACCCTCATCCGGAGATAAAAGCCCCAGTATGATTCGGATGGTGGTGGTTTTTCCAGAACCATTTGGACCTATCAGTCCATAGATTTCTTCTTTATTAATTTTGAAACTTACACATTCAATTCCCCGGTTTTTTCCATAATACTTTTTTAATTGGTTCACTTCAAGCATGTGACCACTCCAAGATTAAAAAAAGGCAGACAGAAATGTCCACCTTTAAATACTTAATTGGATTCATTATTATTGGCAAGCTGTGTGTTTCGTGTCTTTCCTGAACATAGGCCATGGAGAATCCTCCGACAGGCCTTTACTGTCCGTTGCAATGGACAACAACTGTGCACCGTATGTACCGATATACAATATGCCGTTCTCATCAATCACCGGACTGGATTTGATGTAATCATCTGTTTTTAAACGCCACTTGAGTTTTCCATCCGTACCAATAGCAAGGATCTGCCTTTCCCAAGTTCCCACGTAGATCGTTCCGTCCTCACCTATGGCTGGACTTGATGACCAGAAAGGACCTTCTTCAACCGCAAATGACCATTTTTTCTTCCCCAGGTGGTCAAAAGCGAAAAGTTTACCATCAAAGGAACCGATATAAACGGTTCCATCAAGATAAATTGACGGACTTGAGCGTATCTGTGATCCGGTATCATATTGCCAGATCAATGCCCCGTTTTTGTTTAATACATACAGGTTTCCGTCAAAGGAACCCACATAGATCCTTTCTTGTTCGTCAAGTGCAGGACTTGAACGGACAAATCCATCCGTTTTAAAAGTCCATTTTAAACTCCCGTCACTGTTCAGAGCGTAAATTGATTGATCATCAGAACCGAAATAAATGGTACCGGTTTTCCCCACGGAAGGACTTGAACGTATTTCATCAGCTGTCTGGTATGTCCATAAGGTTTCACCGTTTGGTGAAATGGCGTGTAAAATACCGGAAGAATCTCCGATGTAAACAACCCCATTGCGATCCACAGCAGGACTGGAATAACATCCTGAAGCAATCTCCTTTTGCCATATCTGACTACCTGATTGATCTACAGCATAAATGTACTTGTGACCTGCTGCAATATAAACCCTTCCATCAGACCCAATCGTGGGACTGGGATAGATGATATTACCGCAATCAAACTTCCAAATAAGATTACCTTTCTTGTCAATGGCATGAAGATAATCATCATCCGCTCCAAAATAGATGATACCATCATCTGAAATTGCAGGACTTGAACGAATATCGTATTTCACCGGATAAGACCACAGTATGGATCCCGCTCCAAAGTCTGTTTCAAACTCCCAAACAGGGCCTGGTGCCTTTTCACCATATTCGTCCTTAACGATAACTTGCCAATAATAATTGGTCCCCCCCGTTAATCCTTGTGCTTTATAGGTTGTTTCAGTCGCATCTTTTTCTATCAGCTTTAAGGTGTCTTTTGATGTTCCCAGATAAATATCATAAGTTAATAATTCTTTGTCATTATTGGACTCTTTCCACTCAAGGATAACGTTTGTTGCAGGCAAAGGATTTTGATAATGTTCCTGAGGTACAGAGTCAGGTGGTTCAGGCGGCATTTTAACTCCTAATGTAAAGATATCCGATTCATTGGTTGCCCCATAAGGATCCTCAACCACTATTTTCATGAAATATTCTTTTCCCTGTTGCAGATCATCTAGTATAAATGATTCATGATCAATACCATTTTTAATTAACTGCAATGTATTGGAGCTTTCGCCTATATACACGGCATACGTATGCCCCAGGGCATCATCGGCATCAGAGCATACCCATTCTATCTTGTAAGGTAACCCAATGGCTTTTTCTTCATGCTCTTTGGTGGTTATCAACGGTTTTTTTGGCGGACTGTTTTTTAACACAACCGTTTGTAAATCGGAAATGGTCTTTGAACCAGATTCATCCATTACTTCCACTTGCCAGAAATATTGTTGATCAGGCTTTATTTTAAGCCCAGCTTCATAGGGAGACCAGCTTGTTGATTGTAAGTTTTTAGCAACCAATTTTGGAGATTCGTTTTCGCCAAAATAAATATTATAGGAAAGGCTTTCCCCATCTAAATCTTTGGATTCCCACTTGATCTCAAAGGCATCTCTAGTTGCAGATTCATGATTGTTTGTGGTTGATTCCAGGTTCAAAATGGGCTTACGGTTCACATTTTTAACATTAAAACTGTATCGACTTAAAAGAGTATCCTTACCGTCATTGATTTCAATGACTATTTCGCTTTCGCCCTGTGAATCAAAATCCGGAATGTATGTATACTGACCATCCTTGATAGTACCAGGACCTTTAATGAGTTTAAACGTTAAAAGATCATCATCCGGATCGGTATATCTCTGAGAAAGGTCAATGCTAAATGGTTCTCCTTCTTGCAATTCATAAGTTGTATTTTCTGTCTCTTTGACTCCAACCGGTTTTCTGTTTACATTTGCTACCGCTAACAGGAAGCTGTCATTGACTATATTTGTGCCATCACTAACTTTGAAATCAACTGTATAATCCCCATTTGCATCAAAACCTGGTTGCCAAGTAAACAAACCCTCAGCAGAAATTACACCCGGTCCACCTGTTTTGAGAAATGTTAATGGATCATCATCCGGATCAGTAACATAATCTTTTAAGTCAATCTCAATTGTTTCATTCTCTTTTTCTTTTTGCATGGGAATAAACCCAAAGGAAGGTGCTCGATTAACTGCATTGATTACAACATGAAAGTCAATTTCCAATTGAGTGGCGGGATCTTCGATGATTATCTTAACTTGTTGTCTTCCTTTTTTGGAAAAATCAGGCTGGAGGTAATAAATACCTTCCCGAATTTCTCCGGGACCTTCTGCCAATATAAATGTTAAGGGATTAGATTCAGGATTTTCAATTTTGCTCTTGAGATCAACGGCAATTTCTTCACCTTGATCCACTTGGTAGGTTTCTTGAAGCTCTTTTACAACGGGTGGACGATAGACATCTTTGACCCCTAATTCAAAGGCAGCGCTGGTTTCACGATAATCATCTTTAGCGGCGATTTCAACAACATATGCCCCGGCATCTTCATAACCGGCTTCATAAGTGTAAACATCATCAACAATACGCCCGGGTCCGGATAGCAACTCAAATGCGACTTGACGATTTTCTTTATCCTCTAAAAAACGTTTCAAGTCAATGTTGATGGTATTATTTTCGTTTACTGTTGAATCAGGTACCGAAAA
Source organism: uncultured Thermotogaceae bacterium (assembly GCA_964403295.1). GTDB lineage: Bacteria > Thermotogota > Thermotogae > MWEM01 > MWEM01 > JASUTC01. The sequence continues at coordinate 13,820 of CAYOFT010000015.1, forward strand.
TGAAAGTTCCCCCAGTTTCCTGGTCGTGAAAGTATGAAGACCTGAGCTTCCGGTTTTGTTATTTTTAGTTTTATAAACAATTTCCCATGCGTACTCTTCAGAAGGTTTCAGCTCCTGAGAAATCGTGTATTGCGTCCCCTCAACGTCTTCGACTGTTGATATTAATTCTGTCCCCCCATTTGTTATCCTGTATAAATTCAATGAATAAGAAGTATCTTCGTGCTTTGTGTCTTTACCCCACTCAAAAGATGGTTTTAAAGATACATTCCCCGCCTTGTCCCCAGGCGTTTTTAATACAGGCAATTCTGGAGTGGATACCATAAATTGACAAGAAATAAGGGTGATAACAATGGCTGCAATAACCGGGAATAAGATATAGAATATCTTCTTCACCATAAATCACTCCAATTGAAAGAAAAGCTTGTTATTATACCCCGTACTATTATACACTTTTAAAAGATTTTCTCGGATTTGTTAACCGAAATATAATCTTATCTTAACCACAAACTAAAATATTTCACTTTTTGTGTGAGATAATAAAGCAGTTGATTAGTACCATTCATGATTCACTCAAATATAATCGCAAAAAAATTGACACAAAAAAAGGAGTTTAGAAATGAAAAAAACAGAACAAATAAAATTGGGAAGAAAAAACATCTATACCGTTTCTTATGATTGCGCTGATCCACTGGCATCTGTCTTTATTGTCCATGGATTGGGTGAACATATAGACCGATATGAACGATTTGCCAGACAACTGAATGAACATCGTTTGAATGTTTATGGTTTCGACAATCTGGGACATGGCAAAAGCCACGGAATTAGGGGTTACACCTCTATAGAAGATTCTTTCCAAATCATAGATATGATGATCGATAAAATGAACGCTCATCATCCAAATCTCCCCATGGCCTTATTTGGACATAGTCTTGGGGGTTTGATTGGATTACGCTATCTCCAAGAAAGCCCTTCCAAATTCTACTGTGCTGCCATATCCGCTCCTGCGATTGTTTTGGACGCGGAAACGGAAAAAAGAATGGAGAAAAATGCAGGTTTGGCAAGATTATTACCATTTATCACTTTGGACAATAACATTGAACATGAAGATATCTCAAGAAACCTATCTGAAGTAGCCGCTTATTCAAAAGACAAGCTGGTTCACCCAAAAGTTAGTTTGAAACTGGCCTTAAGCATCTATAAAAATGTAAAAACAGTCAATGAAAAAGCCGGAGCAATCAAGACACCGCTTCTTGTTTTAAAAGGAATGTCTGATAAAGTCGTTCCACCGGACAATATCGATGAATATTTTGAACGAATTGGCAGTGAAAAGAAGGTCATTTCAAAATACCCTGGGGCCTATCATGAAACCATCTATGATCCGGAACACGGGGAACAGTTCAGACAGGATATCATCGGCTGGTTCAGGACAAATCTATGAGTGACACTACTATCAAAAATGATATTATCATTGAAAAATTCTTAAATGGTGGACAGGGTCTGGGCCATGATGAAACTGGAAAACCTGTGTTTGTCTCAGGTGCTTATCCGGGAGAAATTGTTGATGTAGAAATTGTCAACGAAAAAAGGCACTTTAACCTTGGTCAAGTTCACAACTATAAATACAAAATCCCTGAAAGAAAGCTGCCGGTCTGCTCTGTTTTTAATGAATGCGGGGGATGTGACTGGCTGGATTTGGAATACCCGTTCCAATTAAAATCAAAAGGAGACATCATATCCGAACAGTTCATGCGTTTGGGAAATTTGGATATATCAGACAATCTCCAGCAGGTGCTTCCTTCACAGCCGTATTATCAAACCAGGAATAAAATGACCTACGCCTGCGGCAACCACAAGGAAAAAATTATTGTGGGGTTACGTACTAAAGGAACAAATCGAATTATCGAGCCATTAGGGTGTAAAGTCGTTGACCAGCAATTTGAACATATTCGAAAAACACTTCAGACCATATTAAACGACATCTTCAGTCCTGATGATCTATTTCAATCCAGGAAAAGAAAGGGTTTCCTTAGGGGAATTTCAATTCGGAAAACAGAATACACCGGACAATTTATGTTGATCATTATTACCTCAATGAAGATGACAAAGCAGGCAAAACAACTAAAAGCAAGATTAAAAGAAGACTTGCCTTTTTTAGATTCTGTTATTAACGTTTATACCAGAAAAAAATCCATGCTCTCCGGAGAATACGTAACCCTATACGGAAAAGGAACATTGATAGAACATATTGACTGGTTCGATTACAATATCCCGCCCACTTCTTTTTTTCAAACCAACAACAAAATGCTCAAAACCTTCCTGAAAACCGTAAAAGAAATGGCACAACCGAATAAAAATGAAGTTTTGATGGACTTGTACGGAGGTGTGGGGTTCTTCTCCATTTACCTGTCTCCTTTGTATAAACGTGTCATCCTTGTTGAATCACATCCGGAATCTGCAAAAGCTGCCCGTTCAAATTGCTCGCTGAATAAGATCACAAATGTTGAAGTGGTGGAACAATTGGTTGAGGAATATGTAGAACATTCAAAACCTGGTGATAAGCCAGACACCTTGTTAATCGACCCTCCAAGAGCTGGTATTGATAAAGGGGCTTTGGAAAGAATTATCAACATTCAACCGAAAAAGATTGTTTATTGTTCCTGCGATTTGGGAACCCTTGCAAGAGATTGCTCAAGTCTTGTTGAATCCGGTTATGAGATTGAAACCATACAACCGATGGATAATTTCCCACATACTGCCCATGTGGAGAATGTTTGTTTGTTGAAGAGACGTGTAGAGTGATTACTAAAAGTGGTGTTATCTGGAGATAGCATTAACATTACTTTTTCCGATATAGCGTTTAAACCCCCCCCCGCCAGGGCCGGCACCCCTCATGGGGGGCATTTTTGATTTTGATACTCTTTGTTTATATACTTTAGAAAATCTCGATTTAAAGATTAGGGACTTTTGAAAGACAAATTCTTCCTCCCGAAAGGTTGACCTTTAGTAACTCTCCTTGTAGTTTTGTTGGAAAATGCTTAATGCGAATGCCCTTTTGTGTTTTTTTTGGGGATATTTCAGTATGCTTTTTTCGTTATAGCGTTTAAACCCCCCCCCGCCAGGGCCGGCACCCCCCCCAAGGGGGGATTTTTGATTTGAATACTCTTCTAATAGTATTTTTTAAAATCTCAAATAGACTCACTCTTGCTAATTCCCCCCCGTGGGGGGGTGACGGCCCTGGCGGGGGGGGTCTATCCATTTGTACTCAAACATTACTGTAAGGCATTATCTACACAATTCCATAGAAAGTGTCTTCTCATTTATTGAGAGTTTTTTTCGATGGAGTTCAGTAATCTCTAATTCTTTAAAGCCGTTATTTTTGAATATTTCTCAATTGAAGCTTTGAAGCTTTCGATTTTTCCCTTCAAGCGTTCGACTTTCGCATCAAGAGAATCCTCGTCTCCATTTTTCAGAGCCGTCTCAATCTCCTCCGCAGCCTGACCAACGCCATTAATAGAAAGATTAAATGCAAGACCCTTTATCCTATGGACAATGGTTATTGCCTCGACAGAATCTTTTTTCAGAGCCTGTTTGAGATCTTCAAAATCCTGGGAGGATTGTTGGGCAAACTCAAACAGTAAAGCCAAATACAAGTCCTTTTTTTGACTCAGACGGGCTAACCCTTCTTTACAATTAATCCCCTCTATTTGAGTCAAGTCATCCTTCTCATTTATTGGATTTACTTCATAATCTTTTCTTTGACTTAGAAAATAGTCAATTTTTTCATGAAAGAGTTTTTGTTTGATGGGTTTGATTATATAATCATCCATGCCGGCATCCAGACAGTTTTGAATGTCTTCTTTGACAGCGGCAGCGGTCAGGGCGATGATGGGGATGTGTTTATCGGTTTTTGATTCATCTTCACGGATCTTTTTTGTGGCATCCAGTCCGTTCATTACAGGCATTTGTACATCCATGAGGATTAAGTCGATGTGGTGGGTTTTGGTTATTTGATAAGCCTGTTCACCATTTTGGGCTTCTATTATTGTTGAATTTGGAAAGTACTTTTCAATGATGGCCTTGATTAACTGCATATTGATGTTCACATCTTCTGCAATTAAGAGGGTTGAAGGTTGTATATCTGACGTCATCCCATTTGCTGACGTATCTTCTTTTCGAGATTCAGACTTTTTGGTTTCATAAAAATATGGAGTTTGCAGAGAAAAGAAAAAGGTTGAGCCTTTTTCCTGTTCACTTTCCACTTCGATGTACCCCCCCATTTTATTAACCAACATAGCTGATATGGCCAGTCCCAGGCCAGTACCCCCAAATTTTCTTGTGATTGAAACATCTGTTTGTGAAAATGCTTTAAAGAGTTTTTGTTTTTTCTCTTCTGTAATACCCATTCCTGTATCTTTCACCGATAGTGTGTAAACACCTTTGTTTTCATCAATTTTGCTAAACTTCAGTTGCAGTTTGATCGTTCCTTTTTCTGTAAATTTAATGGCGTTTCCAAGGAGATTGACCAGTACCTGCCTTAACCTCAAGGCATCAATGATGGCGAAACGGGGCATGTTTTGCTGTGTTTCCAGTTCCAATGCCAACCCTTTATTTTCAGCTTGAAATTTGACGATGTTCAATGAATTTTCGGCTACTTTGACGATATCTTCTTTGAGCAACTCCAGTTCCAGTTTGCCTGCCTCTATTTTAGAAAAGTCCAAAATATCGTTGATGATGCCCAATAAAGAATGGGCGGAAATGTTAATATTTTCAACATATTGCTTTTGGACTTTATCCATGGGAAGATTGACTAACAAATCTGTGAATCCGATTATACTGTTTAAAGGTGTTCTGATTTCATGGGTCATGTTGGAGAGGAAAATGGATTTTGACTTGTTGGCTTCTTCGGCTATATCCTTTGCTTTTTCTAACTCTTCCCTGGATTTTTCAAGCTTAGTTGACATCTCCATAATGGCAGACTGATTTTTGTCCGATATCTCTATGATCTTATACAGTTGTTTGGAATTACGGATATAGGCTTTAGCCGTTTCATAGAATTGTTTACCCATATCTGATTCATCATTTTTCAATTTTGGCAATAACTTTAAAAGTTGTTGGGTAAATTCATCCTCTTTTTGATTCCTCATTCTCTACTCCCATTAAAAAACTTATGATAACACTTCAAAAGGCAATTCCAAGTCTTCTTTGAAATCTTCCGCCAGCTCAAGTGATCGACTGTTTTCCGGTTCATAAAACCACTTTATTTTAACATCTTTGCCTGTTTCGTAAGCTTCTTCCAAAATGGTCATTATATCCAAGATACATTTTACACTGGATGAGTTCATATAACTGATCTTTAAGTGAAGTTCCATACTGTCCAACGTGGGAAAGACATCGTCATACCATTTAAAAACCGGCTTGTAAAACTCAAATGAATTTTCCGGATAGGATTCCCCTTCTATAAGAAACACGTTGGTCTTTTCATCAAAAAAAACTTTTGGTGATGTGGCAGTGGGTTCGATTTGAATCATAATGTCATTCACCGCCTTTAACCGTGACAAACAGGTTGAAAAAATCATAAGATTCATTCTGATTTTGAAATTGGTATTGAATCTTTTCAGAAGCTTTTCTTGCAATTTCTATCAAACCCAATCCGGCACTTCTGGATTCGGGCTGGGCTGGTTTTCTCATCTGCTCTTTGTACTTTTTTCGCAATTCTTGCTTATCTAGACTGTTCAATTTTCCCAAATAATCAGCCAACTTTTTCACATCATCCTTTTTTACACTGTTTCCTGAACTAATGGTGTAAAAACCATTTTTTTTTGCAATGGTAACTACCGCCTCTCCGGCGGGTGTGTTAGTCATGTCATTCAGTTCAATATAATTACGTATATTTTGAGTTTGCTCTATATAAACCGAGAAAACATCTGAAATGACACCGCCTGATAGTTTTTCCTCTTGCAGATAGGTTCGGATGGCGCGACCAATCTCTTCAATAATACTGTTGGAAAACGACCCGTTAAAGCTGATGAGAATCCCTTTTTGAGTTAACGTTTCTTTAAATTTTAAAAGATCTTCCACCGTCTTTTCCTCCCTTTCTAAAATCAAGCCCTATTAAAATCTAAAGCCCATCAGTAAAAGATCATCTTTTTTCTGACAATTACCTTTGTACGCTTCAAGGTGCTTCTTGATGGCTTCTTCCTGTTCCCTTAAAGATAAATGACTAATTGATTCCAAAATGTTCAAGAGATTGGTACGTCCCAGTCCAAAACCTTTTTTACCTCCCGGTAAATCCAAAATACCATCGGTAAGCAAATAACATGTCATTCCTGCTTTAATCTTAATTTCGTGTCTGGTAAAAGAATAATCCTTATTAATATTGTACCCGATATGTAAGGAGTCACCTCGAATTTCCTGCACACCGTCTCCATCGTTGTATATAAGGGGCAACCCAGCTCCAGAAAACTCTAAAAGGTCTTTATTTCCAGAAATCTTGCATAAAGCCATATCCAAGCCATTATCCAGATGATCGAATTTGGATTGGGAATTTAAGGCGTCTTTGAGTTTGAAATGGAATTTTTGTAGAATTTCTTCAGTACCATTTTTGGAATTTGCCTCAATAATATCCTTTAACAGTACATTCGCCATCATGGTCATAAAGGCACCAGGCACGCCATGCCCGGTACAGTCGATCCCGGCAATCCATATGTCATCACCAGTTTGTTTCAAGAAGTAGAAGTCTCCCCCCACGATATCAAGGGGTTCGTAAATTACGAAATGTTCAGTGAATTTGTTGTCCATCTCAAGTGGGGTTGGGAGAATGGAGCTTTGAAGGAGCTTGGCGTATTCAATGGAATCAAGAATCCTCTTTTGAGCACTGGACAACTCTTCATTGGTTTTTTGTAAGGCTTTCGTTCGCTCATCTACAAGTAACTCAAGATTTTCGGTATATTGTTTGACTTTTTCTGTCATTGTGTTAAAACTGCTGCTCAAAAGACCTATTTCATCTTTTTTGTGAACTGGAATTTGGATGTCGTAATTACCTTTTGATACAATCTCTGCGGCATTGGTTAATTTCTTGATAGGATTGGTGATTAATTTGGTGAAGAGAAAGATTATGGAAAGGATGATCACCAATGCTGAAATCACAAACAACAAAATTAACGGCAAAAAGTCACGCCAACTCATGATGGTGTCTTTTTCAATCAGAACAAGATTGTACCAGTTTAATTGAGGGATAAAACCCATGGCCGCCAAGCAGTCCATTCCCTCGTATTTCAGTTCAAATATTTCAATTTTTGATGAATCTTTGATCTCCTGAATCATCTGCTGTATCAACTTTGATTCTTGTTGTTCCTTAAGCAGATCGTAAATCGTTATTTTTGTCTCGTCGGTTATGGACATACCGTTATGATCCATGATTGTTCTGTCTTCATGACCTTGGATATGCCCCTGTTCATTGATCAATATGGTATTTAGATTGTTATCTTCATGTAGGATAATCTCTTTGAGAAAATCGTTGATATAAATCCCTGAACCGGCTAACCCGATTGCGTTATCATTTTCATCACGAACGGTAACGTTGATCCACAACCTGATCTCACCCAGACTTTCCTGATAATCCACATTCAACGAGTAATCTTCGTTTTTCTCAAGGGCTTCGAAAAACCACCTGTCAGCTGTCAAATCCTTTTTTAGTGTTTTAGCAGGCTGTTCAATATTTTCCAAATAATAATTCAGGCTGGACTTAACTGCCATAAAATGGGTGCCGGAACTGATAAAATCACGATAACTGTCCAACTGCTCCTGAACCAATTGTGTCAACTCCATATCATTTTGATTGATCATCCACTTACGAATCAAAGGATCTTCAGCCAGTTTTCGACTCATGGCAATCTCTTTTTCCATGAAGGCAAGGATGGAACTTACTTCCAACTCATTTTGCGTTTGGATATAACTTTTCAAGTATTCTTCGCTAATCCGCGTTGAAGTGGTAAAAAAAGCGAAAGCAGAAAATAGGATTGTTACGATGTAGATGATAATGACGATGCTGATAAAAACCTTGTTTAAAGATTTGCCCTTATTCAAGTGAATCCCTCACTTAATGGTCTCTTCGTTCTGGCCATTCTCAATTATAGCATATGTTGATTTGTTGTATTGTGGGCTTTTAACTGTTTATGTAGAATATAGTTACTCATTGGAACCAGCGTGCAAGAATTGAACTGTAAATGACATTCGCATATAAGCCTTAGATTTGGTACAATATTGGGGGTCGCGAAGTTAAAATATATGTTATCATTATAAGCAAAATGAAATTTGGAGGATTTAGATGAAAATCGTACAAAAAAACAAGAACGCCTATCGCATATACAATATAGAGGAAAAGTTTGAAGCCGGTTTGGAATTATTGGGCACGGAGGTCAAATCCATTCGAGAAGGTCGTATCAACATAAAAGAAAGCTATTGTCGTTTCAAGGGCAATGAACTTTTTTTGTTAAAAGCCAACATTACCCCATATGTCCATTCATCTTTTTACAATCATGAACCAGACAGGAAGCGAAAATTATTATTGCATAAACGGGAATTGCGAAAATTGCAAAGTAGTGTTATGCAAAAGGGTTACACCATTGTGCCCTTAAAAGTGTATTTCAATAACAAAGGCCTGATCAAGCTTGAAATTGGTCTTGGGAAGGGAAAGAATATCCACGATAAGCGAGAAGACTTAAAAGATAAGGCTATTAAGCGGGATATTGACAGAGAAATGAAATACAGAGACTATTGATTAATATATAAATCTCATAGTTAAACCGACAAACAAAAAAGATCATGAACATGATCTTTGGAGGGATTGAAATGCTGAAAGAAGAAATCTTTGAAGACCTAAAAAAAGCCATGAAAGCAAGGGAAGAGGTTAGAGTCAGAACACTCAGAATGGTAGTTGCAGCAATCAAAAACAAACTTGTGGATAAGAAAGACCTGGGTGATGAGGATGTCATTGAGATTCTCACAAAAGAGGCAAAACTAAGAAAAGATTCCATAGAAGAATTCACAAAAGCGAATCGAGAAGATTTGGCTCAATCAGAAAGGGAGGAATTAGAAATCATTAAGGAATACCTGCCTGAAAAAATGGGAGAGGATGAATTGAGGACCATCATCCTGGATGCCATCGAGGAGCAAAATGTAAATTCTCCTACCGGTCTGGGTCTTATCATGAAAACAGTTATGCCCAAAGTCAAAGGAAGGGCAGACGGGAAACAGGTGAATAAAATGGTCAGGGATATTCTCTCTGATCTTTAAATTAGACACTTAGAACAAGCTACGGGGTGACTTCATTGAAATTCGAATTGATTACAGCAGAAATAGGCTCTACAACGACTATCGTCACAGCATTTGATGGCATTGGAACCAAAAAAACAAAAAAAATGGCACAAGCAGAACACTTTACTACCATCAATGAGGGCGATGTAACCATCGGAATCAACAAATGTCTCGATGATATCAAAAAAAAGATTGGAGAAGATGTTTACTGGGAGGAATTTGTAGCCACCAGCAGTGCCGCCGGAGGACTAAGAATGTCTGTTCACGGATTGGTTTATGATATGACGGTGAGAGCTGCAAAAGAAGCCGCTCTGGGCGCTGGGGGAATCATCCGACATGTCACTGCCGGTAAAATTGATCAAAGAGAAGTCCAAAAAGTAAAATCCATCAATCCCAATATGATTCTTCTTGCCGGAGGAGTAGATTACGGTGAAAAAGAAACCATTCTCCATAATGCCAAAGAATTTGCCAAAGATACAATCAATATCCCTTTTGTTGTGGCAGGAAATATTGCGGTCAGGGAAGAAGTATGTGAAATCCTTGAACAATCGGGAAAACGTGTCTATTCTACGGAAAATGTTTACCCTAAGGTTGATGAATTGAATGTGGATCCCATCAGAGATGTGATCCAGCAAATTTTCTCAGAACATATTATTCATGCCGATGGTATGGATAAAATCGAAAAGATTGTTAAACGGCCTATTATCCCCACACCAGCGGCAGTTATGCTGACTACTCGGCTGCTTTACGATATGTTGGGGGATGTGGTTACGGTGGATATCGGTGGGGCTACAACAGATATTGACTCGGTTACCTACGGAACACCGGAAATTCAGGAGATCACTATTTCTCCGGAACCTTATGCTAAACGGACCGTTGAAGGTGATCTGGGTGTGTTTGTCAATGCACCAAACGTGGTTGAATCAATGAAACCCCAATTGGAGATAGAATATCCGGATTTTCCTCAAATCATGAAAGAGATTACCCCCTATCCTAAAACTGAAAAGATGGAACAGTTTATGGCCAGACTTGCTGTGCATTGTCTTTCTGCGGGATTAAGAAGGCATGCCGGAAGAATCCGATATATCTATGGTCCAGCTGGTAGACAAAAAATCGCAGAAGGAAAAGACTTGACCGCTGTCAAGGCATTGGTGGGTACAGGCGGGATACTGACCCGCTCGCCTTATGCTGATGAGGTACTTTCTGTTGCAAGGATCCTGTCAAAACGCCATATCAGCGAACTGTTGCCACCTGATGATATCAAGCTTTACAAAGATTCCAATTACATTTTTGCCCCAATTGGTGCCATTTCCAAAATCGATAAAGATACTGCGGTGAATTTGTTAAAATCAGATATCACAGCGCTATAATGGGAATTAGATTAACACGAAAATCAAAATAAACAGATGAATTTTCCGTCTTAAGCATCAGGAGGTAGTTAAATATGGATAATATTATTTATTTAGATAATTACAGAACCACAAAGATATCCGAATATGTCATGGAAAAGATGAAACCATACATGGAAAATGATTTCTATTTACCCGTTTCATTCACTCAAATGGGTACAGAAATTGCCGAAGCAATCGATGAATCCACTGAAAGGATCAAAAAAGCCTTTAATGCACTTGATTCAGAGGTTATATACACCGGCAGTGGAACCCAAGCAAACAACATGGTCATACAAGGTATTATGAGGGATGAACAGCCTGAAAAAGCGGGCATGATTACATCGGTGATTGACCACCCGTCTATCAGCAACGTGTTTGACTTTTACAAGAAAAAGGGCTTTCAGGTCAGAAAGATCAAAGTAGATGAACTTGGTTTTTGGAGAACAGACCAATTGAAAGAAGCCATCGATGAAAAAACTAAATTAGTCAGTATCACTTTGGTAAATCATACCATCGGAACCATACAAAAATTCGGAGAACTGAAAAAAATTATTCGAGACGCGAATCCGAAAACGTTGATTCATCTGGATATCACCATGGCGGTTATGACTCAGAAAATTGATT
>CAYOFT010000016.1:0-24836 GCA_964403295.1 uncultured Thermotogaceae bacterium
TTTGAATGATATTTAACACGATTAAATTGACCAATGAGACGAAGGAAGTACTGAGTGTCAATCCTAAAATACCAAATTGTTTAATCAACAGAGAGTTAAAAACAAAATTGAGAACGATACTGATGATTGTAATCAAAAGGGGTATTTTTGTTTTTCTGTGGGAAGTGAATACCTTCATCAATAGATTTGAAACCGGCGAGATAATCAACGTCATACTGTATCCAATAAATGCCAAAGTAACCATATTTGTGGATTGAGATGTGAACTCCCCTCTTTCGTATAGTAAGCGTATCAAATTTCTTGCCATGAGAATCATCCAAAAGGTCAGGGGGACCATAAAATTAAGCAGGTCATTACTGGTTTTTTTCAGCCTGTTTTCCAAGGCGATTTTATTTTTGTTTACACTTGTTTCGGAAAGTTCTGTGAAAACAGTGGTCATGAGACTGCCGATAATTAAAGAGGAGATCATGGCACGAATCGTTTGAGCGTAACGCAGCGCTGATATGCTTCCCGAATCCAATGAAGAAGCAAAGGCTTTATCGACGATTCCGTTTATAATTCCGAGACTGCCAGATAACAGTAAAGGCAGTGCCAAAATAATCGTTTCTCGGATGGCTGGATTTCGAAACGATTCTGTGATCAGTTTCATATTAATCTTTTTTCTAAGAACATAAAGCAGTGTTAGATCAACACTCACCGTTCCGATGATAAAGGCAAACAGATAACTGGCTTCGCTGAAAAATGGTGCAAATATAATAATAGAGGGAATGGTGACGATATTAAAAACAAGCTGAATCATGGATGCCAACATGTATTTTTTTTCTGCATTTAAGAGAGAAGTTGCCAACGAATGAAACCCTTGAATAAAAGGTAAAAAACCGATAATGCGCATCTTTCTCACAGCGTATTCAAATTCTTCGCCACTGAATCTTGGAGCAAAAATTCTAACAAACAATTCTGGAAAAACCGAGAAAAGCACACCAAATCCTATCAGTAACAAGGATGATACAAACAAAATCTGGGTGGTATAAGCCGTAATTTTTTCAGGATCTTTTTTCCTTTTCTCTCCAATGTATATGGGAACCATCATCGAGGCGATAGCACCGGTTACAATTCCCCCTAATTTTGTAGCAGGATCCATTGCAACAATCAGCGCATCAAGTCGCCAACTGGTTCCAAAATAAGCGGCCAGGACCATTTCTCTTATAAATCCCATGGCTTTTGAGATAATTGTAAAAATGAGAATGGAAATTGTTCCGGTGGCAATGGTTTGTGGTTTGGATAAAATGACTTTCATCTTATTAATCTGGTTGCTCAAAAGATCGTCCCTTTCTTATAGACTTTGCTGTCTATTATAGCAAGAAAAGGGATTGTTTGATAAGAAAAAACTGAGAATGAAGTCTTTTTTTGTCATTCTTTCATGTTTTGTTGGCGCATCCCTTATGGATGCCTGAATGATGTTATAATTCATTGATAAAAAAGAGAAAAGGGGGAAGGTAAATGACATTATTAGTAACGGGGGTTGCTGGTTTTATTGGCAGTAATTTTGTATATCATTATCTGGGCGAACACAAAGAAAGAGAGATCATCGGACTGGACAGTTTGACTTATGCAGGAAATATTGCCAATCTGTCAAAATTAACAGATGAACAGAAGAACAGATTCCATTTTATCAAAGGGGACATCAACGATCAAGAACTATTGAAAAAAATCTATAATGACTATGAAGTGGATGGGATCATCAATTTTGCCGCAGAAAGTCATGTGGATCGTTCCATTCATGATCCCCAGATATTTTTAAAAACGAATATTTTAGGAACACAAAACTTGCTTCATGTATTCAAGGAAAATTATGATGAAAATAATAGCCATCGATTTTTGCAGGTTTCAACAGACGAAGTGTATGGTGCTCTAGGACCAACAGGGCTATTTACAGAGAAAACACCTCTTGATCCACACAGTCCATATTCAGCCAGTAAGACCAGTGCCGATCTCATCGTAAAGGCGTATCATGATACTTTTGGATTAAACACGATTATCACCAGGTGTTCCAATAATTATGGCCCTTATCAATTCCCAGAAAAACTCATCCCTCTCATGATTCACAACGCACTTAATCACAAACAATTACCCGTATATGGGGATGGCAAACAAATCAGAGATTGGTTGTACGTGACAGACCATTGCCGTGCCATAGACATGGTTTATGAAAATGGAAAAAGTGGAGAAGTGTACAATATCGGAGGTCATAACGAGCGAGAAAACATCTTAATCGTTCAGTCCATCATCAAACTGCTTCAGAAAAAGACAGGAGATCAAACCATCAATGAAGATTTAATCAAACACGTGAAAGACAGACTGGGTCATGACAGAAGATATGGCATTGACCCTTCAAAAATAAAAGCGGAAATTGGTTGGGAACCTTCCATCATGTTTGAAGACGGAATCAAGATGACCATAGACTGGTATCTTGATAATCAAAACTGGACCCAATCGGTCATTTCAGGAGATTATTTGGAATTTTACGAGAAGAATTATATTTTTTGATGGGAATGAGTTTTTCCTCAACCCCTAATTCGATTCCAAATATTCTTTCGTTTTTTCAACAAACTGGTCAATCTCTTTGTGGCCAACCCAGTAGTGGGTAACGAATCGCCATAGTCCTTCATCTTCAGGATTAACCAATATGTTGTTGTTTGCAAGATGTGAAACTAATTTCATTGGATCTTGCGTTGGAATGGTGCAATAAACCATGTTGATATCCAGCTGGTCTGTTAGTACACGAATACCTGTGATTTCACTTAATTTTTGAGCCATGTACTTGGCCATTTGATGATCTTCATCCAATCGTTTTGTCATTTTCTCCAGTGCAACAATACCCGGAGCAGCTATGATTCCCGCTTGCCTCATGGCTCCACCCATGATTTTTCGATTTTTTCTGGCCCGATTGATGAACCCTTCCGAGCCAACCAACATGGAGCCTACCGGTGCACATAGTCCTTTGGACAGGCAAAACATGATTGAGTCTGCACAAGCGGCGATTGCTTTAACTTCTGTTTTGAGTGAAACAGCTGCGTTGAAAATTCTGGCACCGTCCATGTGAACGGGAATCTTTCTTCTTTCAGCCATTTGTTTGATGGCTTTCAGTTTATCTAATGGGATAACTTTACCGTTTGAATGTGCGTTTTCAACACAGATTAACCCGGTTCTTGGAAAATGCAGATCTTCTCCTCGAATCATGGTTTCAATTTCATCCGCATCGGGATAATCGCCACTGTCATCAAAATAAGCCAGTTGCACGCCGGCGATGACTGCTGATGCTCCGGCTTCGTGTGCCACAATATGGCAATGTTTTCCCAGGATGACTTCATCCCCTCTTAGGGTATGAGTCAGAAGACTTAATTGGTTTCCAAACGTACCGGAAGGAACAAATAACGCATCTTCTTTTCCCAGCATTTGTGCGGCTAATGCTTCCAGTCGGTTAACTGTTGGATCATCACCATATACGTCATCTCCTAATGGTGCAGATATGGCAGCTTTAAGCATCTCTTCAGTGGGATGAGTAACTGTGTCGCTTCTCAGATCGATTTTATTCATCGGCATGGCCTCCCTCTTCTTCCATTTCTTTTATCTTCGTCTCTAATATCTGGTAAATGTGTAATTGCTTTCTCAAAACATCTTCCTCATCAAAATTCTCAATTGCTTGTTTACGGCATCTTTCATCCGGGACTTTAAACTCATTCATGGCTCTTTCCATGGCTTTGAATAATTGAGAAATGTCCTGATAGGGAACCAAGTAACCCGTTTTTCCATCGATGATTTCTTCTCTAACACCGCGGATGTTAGTCCCTACTACCGGTACGCCCATACTCATGGCTTCAAGAGAAGAGATGGACATTCCCTCCTTATGAGAGGGTAATACAAAGACATCTGTGATACTGAGTAATTCAGGGATATCTGCTCGATATCCCAGGAAATTAACAGTTTCTTCCAGCTTATTCGTTTTAATCAGGTGCTTTATTTTGTCAGCGTATTTTTTGTCCTCTTTCCTGTCCCGAGGTTCACCGGCTACTATGAGTTTCGTAAAAGGATATTTTTGATGTAATACGGTGAATGCCTGCAGGAGTTCGATAATCCCTTTTTCTGGGATTAAGAATCCGGTATAATTAAATACTTTCTCTCCATCTTTAATCATCAGTTCTTCGCGAAGAGCATATTTGATGCTTGAATGAATACGAATAGGATTGAACTTCACTTTGGTATCCACTCCAACGCTTTGAAGGTTGATTATTTTCTCTTTATCCATAAAATGATGCTTGATGGCATACTCCCTGTCTTCGCTATTAACCGTAAAAAGGTAATCTGTGCATTTTTTTGCAGCTCTTTTTTCCAGGTAAGAAAAAAAGTGTCGTTTAAACCAATTCATCTGTTCTGTAAAATAAAAACCGTGACTGGTGTATATGATATATGGGACCTTAGCGTTGGATGCCGCGCTTCTTGCTATTAGAGAAGCATAGGGACTATGGGTGTGAATGATATCAGGTTTTAAACCTTTGAAAAGTTCCAGCATCGTGGAATAGGCTGTAAAGAATTTCCAAGGAGAAAATTTTCCGGGAATATGAACATCATAGACAGCGATGTTGTTTTCTTTGATAAAATGATTGTTTTTCAGTTTAGCATCTTGATCTGAAGTAATTACATCTATTTCATAACCTTTTTGGATCAATTTTTCCATCAAGGGGAATAAAAATGCTTGTACTGTTTCTGATAAGGATGCAATATGAACTATTTTCAACGATCTCACTCCATAAATTATTGACTTTGTCAATTTCTACACGATTATAACATGTTAAGATTCCTTATTATATGACTTTTCTTCGGGTTTATGGTAAGATATCTTTGATCATCAGCTATACAGGAGGAGTTTTTCTGAGTCTTTTTGATAAAAATGCCATTTGTAGTTTGTTGGATATCCAGTACCCTATTGTTGAAGGCGGTATGGCTTGGGCAGGGAGCCCTGAACTTTGTGTAGCTGTTTCTGAAGCAGGGGCTTTGGGAACAATAGGTGCGGGGGCGATGAATTGTAAAGAATTAATAGAAGCCATTGAAACGGTAAAAATGCAAACTGATAAGCCGTTTGCCGTCAATTTTATTGTTTTTTCTCCTTCAATTGATGAACAGGTTGAAATTGCCATAAAAAATAAAGTGCCGGTTTGTATATTTGGAGCCGGGAACCCCGAGAGACATATTCAACGTTTAAAAATGAATGGTATTAAAGTACTTAGTGTCTGTTCTTCACCAAATCTTGCCATATTATTGGAACGGGCTGGGGTTGATGGTATCATCGGAGAAGGGTTGGAATCCGGGGGGCATGTTGGGGATGTGAGTACCATCGCCCTTATTCCTGCCATCAGAGATTGTACCACTGTCCCGCTTATTGCAGCCGGGGGTATTTTTGACGGCAGAAGCATGGTGGCAGCACTGGCACTTGGGGCAGATGGTGTACAGCTTGGAACGAGATTTTTATGTTCAACAGAATCAACAATCAGTGATGCATATAAAGAAATGATTTTAAAAAAAGATGTGCGGGGAACCCATTTAACGGGTGAAAACCTGGGGCATCCGGTTCGTGTTCTGAAAACCTCCTTTACAAAAAAGGTCAGACGATTGGAGATTGACGAACCCAAAAAAGCTGAAGCGTTGATTTTGGGATCACTGAAGAATGCCGTAATGGAAGGGAATATCAAAAACAGTTCCTTTATGGCTGGCATGACTACCGGGAACATAAAAGAGATCCTACCGGTTTCCAAAATCATTGAAAAAATGATTCAAGAATACGAGAGGACTTTGAATCTATTAAAAAGATAAGAAAAAGGCCAAAAAAAACAGAATACGATCCTTAATCAAGAATATTTGCTTTTTTTCATCAATCATTCCGTTTGCACGGATTTTTTAAAAATGATAATATGAACCGATTCATAATGAATCGGTTCATTTAGAAGGAGGATTTATGTCAACCATTTCTGATATTGCCAAAAAGGCCGGAGTAAGTACCGGAACTGTATCAAAGGTGTTGAATAACGATAAAACGGTAAAAGAAAAAAACCGGTTAAAGGTTTTAGATGCCATGAAACAGATGCAATATAAACCAAATTTGTATGCCAGAAATTTGTCAAAGGGGAAAACGGGTTTGATTGCCATTATTATTCCCACCATTGGGCATGAATTTATGGCAAGGCTTGTGAATGCCGTCGATTCTGTTTTGGAGAGATATGATTATGACAGTCTACTTTTCCCGCTACTTTCCAAATCAAGACTACAAAGATTCAGCGATCCCTTCCATTTTCTCTACCATACCGACGGGTTGATTATCAGTTCCCTATCACTAAAGGGATTGTTTGGATCTTCCAATATTCCCTCTGAGAAGCCTTTGGTAGTGGTTGATACCCAGGAAGATGAACATGATTGTGTATTTATGGATAACTATTTAGGGGGAGAACTGGCGGCAAAAAACCTTGTTCTAAGGGAAACCAAGGAAATTTTGATTGTTGGAGGGTATGACAGCGATAGTGCCTTTACATCTAACGTTTTTAATTTGAGAAAAAAAGGCTTTGTCGATACCATTAATTCTTTATACGCCACCGATGTTAGCCTCAATGAAATCCCAATCGTTTTGGATTGGCAAAAGGCTTATGAGGTAGGAGAAAAAATTGCAAAAGAAAAAGATAAATTTTCAGTATTTTGCCTTTCGGACATTGTTGCAAAAGGCTTTATTGAAGGGGCTCAAAAAAGTGGTAAAACAGCAGGTAAAGATTATTCTCTAATCGGATATGACGATTTGGAATTTTCAAAAAAACTGGGAATTTCCACAATCGTTCAGCCGGTTGAACAACTGGGATTAAGGGGTGCAACGAGAATGATAGAAATATTGAGTGGTGATTCTGGCTCCGAACCCCTTCATGAAAAGATTTCACCAATCTTTGTCGAACGATACACGAATCAACCAGCATCTGAAAAGGATGTATAAAAATAAAAAAGGGGAGAAGTCTATGAAGAAGATTTTTTTGGCATTATTGATTTGTTTGTTAGTTGTAAGCGTTGGATTTTCTGCAAAGACATTAAAGGTTTGGACGGTTTATAAGCCTGAAATGTCAGCATATCAGGCATTATCCGGCATCATCAAGGAATTTGAAGAAGTTGAGGGTATCACGGTTGAGCTTGTTTCCATTCCCGATCAAACCGATATGGATACTAAAATGCAGATGGCCGCACCAGCCGGTATGGGGCCGGATGTGATCGCCACCATGCCTCATGATATTATCGGTAAATGGGCAAATCAGGGGTTATTGATGAGTTTTGAAGACGGGGAAGCCTTTGAGGCATTCTTTGATTCCACAAAGCAAGCGGTCACTTACGGCAGAAAGATGTACGGCTACCCGCTGTCAGTGGAAAGTGTGGGTTTGGTTTACAACAAGGCATTTGTAGATGAAGCGCCTGAGACTTTTGATGATGTAATTGCCATTATCCAAAAATATGAAGACACTGATGTTTACGGACTGGTTTTCCCGGCCGCAGAACCCTATCATATGTACGGTATACTCAAAGGTTTTGGCGGGTACATCTTTGGATGGAAAAACAACGAATACGATGTCTATGATATCGGTATGGGAAATGAAGGATCTGTTCAAGCCATTTCTTTCTTAAAATCATTCTTTGAAAAGGGTTATTTTCCAAATGCCATGAGAGACAGAAGTTCACAGCACGGTTTTTCAACCGGCACTTTTGAGGAAGGAAAAGCAGCACTTCAAATTAACGGACCATGGGTAACAACAAATCTGGAATCATTGGGAATCGATTACGGTGTTTCCGTCATCCCCATGCTGCCAAACGGTGAATATCCCCAACCTTTCCTGGGTGTTCAATTCGTTGGTGTCAGTGATTATTCCAATCAGAAAGAAGCGGCTGTCAAGTTAGCGGAATTTATCACTTCAAAGGATAACATGGTTGACTACGCCCTTGAAACACAGTTAACACCTACCAGAAAAGATGTATTGGAATCCGAAGCCGTCCAGTCAGATGTTATGATTAGTGCATGGGCCAGACAGGCAGAGCTTGGCAATCCCATGCCCAACATTCCTGAAATGTCCAGTGTATGGTCGGCATGGTCTGATGCATTGCAAATCATCTATTCCGATAAAGCACCTTTAGAAGAAACTTTAAAAGAATTATCTGAAACCATCAAAGAAAAAATAGAAATCATGAGAAAATAAGCTGACCCATTTACCATTTATGACCTGCAGGTTGTTCCAACAAAGAACTGCAGGTCATGTTTTTTAAGGAGTTGAAGGCATGCTCAAAGGAAGGAAAGAAAATGTAACCGCTTATACTTACCTGTTACCCGCGTTAATTGCGATAACTGTTGTTACCGTCATACCAGCTATTTACAACATCTATATCTCTTTTACCAATTACGGGCTGTTTCATTATAAGGAATTTCAATTTGTAGGTTTAGCCAATTTTGTTGAGATCTTTTCTATGAAAAGCCCCTTCTTTTCAGTCCTGGGATGGACATTTACCTGGACGTTCCTTTCATCAATCCTCAATGTGATGACGGGATTGGGAATTGCATTGTTACTCAATCATCCCCGTCTGAAAGAGAGAAATCTTTACCGTGCCTTGTTAATTATTCCTTGGGCGCTTCCAGGAGTGTTATCCATACAAATGTGGCATTCCATGATGGGTTCCGAAGGTATTCTCAATCAAATTTTGGGTATTTTTGGTTTAGAGGGCATCAACTGGTTAACAGAAACAGCATGGGCAAGAATATCCGTGGTTACAGTGAACGTATGGCTTTCTTTTCCTTATTTTATGGTTATCTCACAGGCAGCTTTGAAAAGTATACCGGATGAATTATACGAAGCGGCACATACCGATGGCGGTAGTCGATTTCAAATCTTCCGGTATATTACCGCGCCTTTGTTAAGGCGCATCATGCTACCGCTTTTCGTGACACAAATAGCCTTTCAATTCAACAACTTTAATCTGATTTACCTGTTGACCGGTGGTGGACCGAGACAATCCATGGGACAATATTTTGGTTCGACAGATATTCTTGTAAGTTATACATTTAACTTGATGAGAGAAGTACAACGATACGGACTCACTGCAGCCTATGGTGTCATCACCTTTTTTATGACCATTCTACTGATGCTTTGCTCTATGAAATTTACAAATGCCATGGGGGAGGAGTGATTTTATGCAGAGAAGAAAGGTATGGCATGTAAGATTGCTGATTATCCTCATCACATTTGTTGTTATTTTTCCCTTTTTGTTAATCGTCCTCAATTCCTTTAAAGTGGGGCAGTCTATTTATAACTCTTCGATTATTCCAAAAGAATATACCGTTGAACATTATAAAAATATCTTTATTGACACGGATTTTAGACTGTGGATCATCAACTCCCTTTATATGGGGATTTCTGCCGGTATTATCACAGTGATTGTCACTATGTTTGGTGGTTATTCATTTAGCCGCTTTGCATTTAAAGGCAAAAAATATGGACTTTTATTCTTATTAATCGTACAAATGTTGCCCATTTCCGTTTCCATGGTGGCGTACTTTAAAATGTTACAAGTTGTGGGACTTCTTAATACTTTGAACGGAATCATTCTGATTCTGGGATTTGGCAATTCAGCTATCGGCATCTGGTTGATGAGAAATTATATGAATGCCATCCCAAAGGAGTTGGATGAATCGGCTTATTTGGATGGTGCTTCACGTTGGAAGACTTTCTGGCGAATTCTATTCCCTTTGATGCTGCCCATGTTAATCACTCAATTTATTATGACGTTTATTGGCGTGTACAATGAATATATGCTTTCTGCCATCCTTCTGTTTGATCCTTCGAAATATCCTCTTGGCGTGGGGCTTAAGAGTTTCATGGCTGGGAATTACGCTGGTAAATGGGCCACATTTAGTGCGGCTTCTGTTTTGGGTTCGCTGCCAATTATGATAATATTCTATAGTCTGCAAAAATATGTTGTCAAAGGGTTGACGAAAGGGGCAGTGAAGGCATGAATAATAGAGGATTTGTTGGATATGAAATTTTTCCGGACAGATTTAATACCTCGTCATATAAAGAAGGAATGTTGGATTGGGAAATACCCATCCAAAAAAAACCATCGGGAGAACATCAATTCGATTTTTATGGCGGTGACCTGAGGGGAATCAGTGAAAAAGCCGATTATATAAAAGAGTTGGGAATTGGTTTTTTATACATGACACCCATTTTTAAGGCCATTACCAATCACCGATATGATTGTGTTGATTTTTTCAGTATTGACCCACTTTTAGGTACTGAAGATGATTTAAAAGAACTCATTAAGGCTTATCATGGTCTGGGGATCAGAATCGTTTTGGACGGTGTTTTTAACCACATCGGCATGAAACATCCCTGGTATACCGATCGCAAATACAGTGATTTCCTGAATAAAAAGAACGGAGAAGTGACTTGGTGGGGTGGCCACATTGGGTTACCCGAACTCAATCTGGAGAATAAAGGGTTGCGTGATTTGCTGTGGAATCACAAAGATTCTGTGGTTCAAAAATGGACATCAATGGGCGCTGATGACTGGCGATTGGATTGTGCGTATGATGTTGGATACAAATACTGTCAAGAATTAACAGCTGTATTGAAGGGTTTGGGAGACCATCATACCATCGGTGAGATTTGGTCTTATCCGGGAGAGTGGATAAAAAACGGGGTACTTGACGGAGTGATGAACTATTATTTCCGCGAATTGATCAAATCATACCTGGAGGGAAAGCTATCCGGAAGACTTGTCAGTAATATTGTGAAAAATTCGATTGATGATTGTGGAATTGAATCAATATTAAAAAGTTGGAACGTTCTTTCCAGCCATGATACCCCAAGAGTCAAAAGGGATTTTTCAACCCATTGGCGTTTGGCAGTGGCTCTTCAATTTACACTGCCTGGCAGTCCTTTGATTTATTATGGTGAGGAGTTGGGACTGGATAGTGAAAGCGATCCCCATTGCAGACAACCCATGCCTTGGAAAGACTTGGATGCCAACAACGAAGACTTTATTTTCTACAAACAGATGATTGACCTTTACAATTCAAAGGATGCCTTAAATGCAGGTAACTTTGGAGAACTCGATTATTCAAACCCTAACATTCTTGCCTTTTCACGTTACACAGAGAGAATCGATGATTACACGGTAATCGTGGTAAATCTTACGGATGAACCCCAGGAATTTCAATTGATTTCCAATGAGTCTTCCCTCATGAATGGCTCAAAGATGGTTGAACTTTCGTCAAGAAAGAAGGCAACGATTTTCAACTCCATGATCTATGGAAAGATTGAAGCCCATTCATTTGAGATCTATGAAATGGAAATAAACAAAGACGGGTATTCGCCTTATAAAAGATTGTAAACATTCTACTCAATACGCTTTAAAAAAACAGTAAGAAAAATTATACTTGTAGGGGCAACCCTTGTGGTTGCCTTTGTTACAAAAAAAGGACGTAAAAAAATGTTCAAAGAAGTCATAAAAGCCATTTCAAAGAGTCCTTATTTGTCAAAAAAAGAAATGGCCAAACAACTAAATATAGAGGAAAACCTTATTGAACAAATCTTTTTGGATTTGATAAGAATGGGATATTTAAAAAAGGAAGTGTGCGATTCATCTTGTAATGCCTGTCCGATATCGAATTTTTGCGCCAAGACCGACACAAAAATTGAATATTGGGAAATTACACCGAAGGGTTATCAGTTGATTCAGTCAAGCTGATGGTATCCAAAATCTCGTCAAAATAAAACTGTTGTCTTTGAAACATTTCCTCTTTTTCATTATAAGGACCTACATGCTCCCAGCCACATATATGAAGCAGTCCATGGATCAGCATAAAAATGTATTCTTGTTGAGGTGTGTTTTCCCATTTAGTGGATTGTGTTTTAATGGTATCAATTGATAAAAAGATATCCCCTAATTCAAAAGGTTCTTCGTTTATATCGTCAGATTCCATTGGAAATGTCAAAACATCTGTTGGTTCATCAACTTGTCTGTAGATTTTATTCAAGGCTTGTATACGATTATCAGTACAGTTAATGATTGAAACAGAATAAAAACCCGGGTCAAGTTCTTCTGAAAGGATAAGGGTTGCAATTTTTTTTATGGTTTCTTCATTAACCAATAATGGCCCGTTATATTCATCTACCAAGTTGATGGATATTTGCGTTTTCATCATCATTTATTCCTCTTTCTCTTCAGCCCTTTCAATAGGCTTTCTTTCATCTGTTTCGTTGTTTTCTTTGGGATATTCGATGCGTTTATGATAAGCCTTGACAATGACATGTGTAAATTCCTGTGCAATCTCTTCCAAGTCTTTCAGAGTTAGGCCGGAATCATCTAATTGTCTTTCCAGATAGATCCCGTTAATAATATCTCCAACCAGTTCTTGTACTTTTTGAGGTGTTGGGTTTTCCAAACTTTTTACGGCTGCCTCACATGAATCTGCAAGCATTAATATGCCCGCCTCCTTAAATTGAGGTTTGGGTCCGGAGTATCTGTATTGGTCATCGGAGGTGTCGGTATCTTTATTTTTTGCCTTGTTGTAAAAGAATTTTTGAACACGGGTTCCATGATGTTGGTAAATAAGGTCTTCAAAGAGAATGGGCAGTCTGTATTTTCTGGCTAATTCTCCTCCAAACTTAACATGCTCGGTCAATACAAGATAACTCATACTAGGGTTTAATCGATTGTGAGGATTGTCTTCCACTTGGTTTTCAGTAAAAAAATCAGGCTTTTTTGTTTTTCCAATATCGTGAAAATACGCCCCCACCCTTGCAAGAATGGGATTAACTCCGATTCTTTCAGCGGCTGATTCAGATAGATTTGAAAGCATGAAACTGTGAAAATAGGTACCGGGTGCTTTCTGCATCAATTCTTTCAATAACAAGTGATTCAAATTACCAAGTTCAAGCATACCGATATTTGAATAAATTCTGCTGATCCATTCGATGTAAGGAAGCATGCCAATTACCAGTATTGTGGAAACAATAGGAGTTACACCGATTAAAATAACGGAGCGCATTGAAAAGATTTCGAAATTTGAGAGAACGAGAAAAAAATAACCTCCCAGATTAAAGAGGGTAATTAGCAAGGCATGGAAGGTCAGTTCAATTCTTCTGTCTACACCTGATACCAGTTGAGCTGTGAGATAACCGGTAATAATTAGAAAGAATGAGAATGCTGAATGAGAGGGAAAAAGTAAAATCATAAAAGACGATAAAAAAATAGCAGATATCTGCCCTGCTCGTTTTCCTAATAAAACTGTAATAAGAGAGACCCCTAAAAAAGGCAACATGGCTTGATAACCAATGTATTTTCCCGCAAGGATATTCAGAAAGCCTGTGATAAATAATAAAAAATAAAAGGTTCTTCGGTATTGTCGATGAATTTGAAAAAAACGAACGGTTTTTAAAGCACTTTCACTGACAATTAATTCCAACAGGATTAATAAAACAAAGATGAAAAAAAAGCGGAAAACGTCCCATTGCCAAATCAGCAACACGGATAACAAAGCCAATAAAGAGGCGGCAATAAAGGGATCGGCACGGGAAGTGAAAAGAATGCTAAATGTCTCTTTAATTCGCTGAAAGCCAGTATTCAGGGATAGTTTATTCTGTTCTTTCTGCTTTTTCTGAGCGCTCATAGGCACTGATAATCTCCTTAACAAGGGGGTGTCTTACAACATCATGTTTTCCCAGGTAAGTAAATCGAATTCCCTTGATGTCTTTGAGTATCTTTTCGCAATGTAATAATCCTGATTTTTGTCCGGGTTTTAAATCGATTTGAGTAATGTCACCGGTTACAACAACCTTTGAATAAAAACCAGTTCTTGTGAGGAACATTTTCATTTGGGGGATTGTTGTGTTTTGAGCTTCATCCAGGATAATAAACGAGTTATTCAAGGTTCTGCCGCGCATATAGGCCAAAGGTGCTATCTCAATGATGTTTTGATCCCTTAGATATTGAAATTTTTCAGGTGAAAGCATATCGTACATGGCATCATAAAGGGGTCTGAGATAAGGATCCACTTTATCTACCAAAGTCCCAGGCAAAAAGCCCAAACTTTCACCTGCTTCTACTGCCGGGCGGGTGAGTATGATGCGATTCACCTGATTGTTTTTTAACGCCTCTACCGCCATGGCCACTGCAAGATAAGTCTTACCGGTTCCGGCAGGTCCGATGGCAAATACCACGTCATTTTCCTGCATTGCCTCAAGGTATTTGGATTGGCCGGATGTCTTTGCCCTTACCTTTGCCTTTTTTAATACGGTTCCTTTTTCCTTTATTACGGTTGATAATGTTTTATCCTGTTCTTCTTTTTTTGCGTTCATTGAGCTCCTTGTCAGTAGATATTCTGTTTCCATTTGATCCGGATAGTGATCACTTTGTACAGCGGCTATCATTTCTTTGAAAAAATCTTCCGCTTTCCTGATACTTTCCTGGTCTGTTGATCTAATCCAAAGTTCATTCTCAACAATGCTGATTTCTACTTCGTAAAGATCCTGTACTTTTCTTAGAAGGGAATCATGCTGACCCAGGAGATAAATCATTTCCACATTTTCCGGAATTTTTATTTTTGCCATCTTTAACAACAAATCAACACCTCGTCATATCTGATTATTCCCATTCAATCGTACCGGGTGGTTTTGAAGTAATGTCATAAACTACTCTGCCAACCTCTTTCACGGAATTGGTAATTCTTCTGGAAGCTTCATCCAGCAATTCATGGGGAATTCTTGACCAATCCGCAGTCATGGCTTCCACACTGTCCACCGACCGCAATACAATGGTATAACCGTATGATCGCCTGTCACCAACAACCCCTACGCTTCTCACAGGAAGAATAACTGCAAAAGATTGCCAAGCCTTTTCCAACCATTGCGCTTCACGTAAGACCTCTCTAAAGATAAAATCCGCTTCCTTTAAAATGGCAATCTTTTCCTCTGAGATTTCGCCAATGCATCTGACAGCAAGTCCAGGTCCAGGAAAGGGTTGTCTATTAACGATATGATCGGGTATTCCCAGGATTTCACCTATTTTTCTAACTTCATCTTTGAACAGATCACGAAGTGGTTCGATCAAGTCCATTTTCATATCTTCGGGCAGACCGCCAACATTATGATGTGATTTGATCTTTGCTGTTTTCCCCGTCTTTGTTCCTGCACTTTCGATTACATCTGAATAGATGGTACCCTGTACCAGGAAATCAGCATTCCCGATTTCTGCGGCTTCTCTCTCAAATACCCGGATAAACTTTTCGCCAATGATCTTTCGCTTCTTTTCCGGATCACTAACCCCGGCTAATTCGTTGAAAAATTCTTCTTTCGCATGAACCAGACGAAATTTAAGTCCCAGAGCACGTTTAAAAACGGCCGGTACTTCAATTTCTTCGTCTTTTCTCAAAAGTCCATGGTCCACAAAGATATTTGTCAGGTTATCTCCTATTGCCTTGTGTACCAATACGGATGCCACTGAGGAATCAACTCCTCCGGAGAATCCGCTGATGACTTGTTTGTTCCCCACACACTCTTTTATTTGTTTAATCTTTTGTTCAGCGAAGTCTTCAAGGCTCCAAGAGGCTTTACAATCACATTGTTCAAATAAGAAGTTACTGATGATGGTCTCTCCGTATTCCGTGTGTTTGACTTCCGGATGAAATTGAATACCATACAATAATTGCTGTTGATCTTCAGCAGCTGAGATAATACCGCTGTCTGTTTGTGCGGTTTTTTCAAATCCGTTTGGCAGTTTCGTAACGGAGTCTCCATGGCTCATCCAAGTGATAAATGAAATCGGGCAGCCACCAAAAAAGGTTGTTTTTCCGTTGAGATGCATTTTGGTTCTGCCATACTCGGATTTTCCTGTATGTTCAACGATCCCGTTTAAGTGATGGATAATCAGTTGAAAGCCATAACACACTCCCAGTACTGGAATTTCCCCTTTTATTTGATCGAACCATAAAGGGATCTTACCGGCACTTTCTTCGTAAACGCTTTCAGGTCCTCCTGAAAAGATGATACCTTTTATCTCACCTGAAGGGAGGCTTGATTGAGGTGAAATAACCTCCGAAAAAACGTGATTCTCCCTAACACGCCTTGCAATCAATCTTGTGTATTGAGAACCGTAATCAACGATGATGATTTTTTCCAATTTGTCTACTCACCTTTACAGTTTTTTATGATAATCCGAATAATTCTTTGATTTCCTGTGATGTAGCTATTTCTCTGTTTAAATTTTTGGCAATAGAGACAACCCTCTCGACTAGGTCAGCATTACTCTTTGCCAGCACGCCTTTGGAAACGTAAATGTTATCTTCCATCCCTACTCTTACATGTCCCCCGGCGGCTATGGCAATGGCTGCCATGTTCAGTTCATGCCTTCCAATACCTGCCACGCACCAAGTGGCGTCATTCGGTATCATGTTTTTCATGTGGCAGATAGTTTCCAAACTGGCTTCTATTGCTCCGGGAACACCGATGACAAAATCGTAATGATAATGCTTTCTTTTAATGTATCCTTTAGCCACCAGCCATTTGGCAAAACTCACATGTCCCGCTTCAAAACATTCAAATTCAGGCATGATATTCTTTTCCGTTATCTTTTCGGCAAATTTAAGAATCATGTCTTTTGTGTTCATGAAAATATCCGATCCAAAGTTGGATGTTCCCGTTGACAGTGTGGCCATATCCGGATTGGATTCCAGACTTTGCAGCCGTTCTTCAGGCTTCATCCAGGTTGCCCCTCCGGTTGATACTTGAACGATGAGTTCAGGAGCTTTTTGTCGAATCAAAGCAACGGTTTCTTTGAAAATTCCCGCATCCTGTGTGGGATTCCCCTTTTCATCTCGAACGTGTAGGTGAACTATCCTGGCTCCCGCGTCATAACATCTCTTTGCCTCATCTGATAACTCATCAGGTGTGGTGGGCAAATAGGGATCCTGTTCTTTCATCACTTCAGCCCCGCAAATAGCAGCTGTAATGATTAGTTTTTTAAAGACTGACATATCATCACCCCTCGTTTTTTGTTCGCTGCTTTTCTTTGGGAACAACACATGTCCCACTGGCTCTGCAAACCAAGATGGGTTCTTCAAGGACATTGCATGCACTGTCTTGCTCTTCATTCCTGGCATTCTCTATGACTTTATAGGCTTCGAATTTCATCTTTCTTGAGGTATTGCCCACCTTTTCTATCCAACCTTTTGCTTCTATATAATCACCGGCATAAACTGGCGCTAGAAATTCCACATTGTCATAAGCGGCGAATAATCCCTCATCACCATCATTCTTTATCAGCAATTCGGTTGCCACATCTCCAAATAATTGAAGCATTTTTGCACCGTCGACCAATTCTCCGGCATAATGGGCATCGTGCATGCTCATTCGTAATCTGATCATCGATTCAACCATTTGTATTCTCCCCCTTAACGATCTTCGTGATACTCATATTCCAAGTTGGCAATAATGACTGTATCGCCTTCCTTAACACCCTTTTTTCTTAACAGATGATCCATTCGACTGTTTTTTAAGATTTTCATCAACCGTTCAAATCCATCCCGATTGTTTAAGTTTATCCTTTGATACAACATTTCAAATTGTTCCCCGCCTATTTCCCATGTGTTCTGATCAATCTGTGTTATTTCCAATCTGATTCTTTCTGGTATCGGAAAATCAACGGCTTTTATTTTAGGAAGTTTATCTTCTTCATAAAAATCCTCTTCAGAAGGTTTTTCCGTTTCTCTGTATGTTTTGACTTTATCGTAAAGAAAATCCAAGAGTTCATTGATTCCCCTGCCCGTTACAGCTGAAATCACAAAGACCCTTTTATTCATTTGTTCGAATTGTCTTTTTGTTTCTTCGATGACTTCTTCTATAGAGGCATCCGCCTTTGATAGTGCGATGATCTCTTCCTTCTGAGACAGTGTTTCAGAATAGGAGTGTAATTCATGACGAATTTTTTGATAATCTTCCAATGGGTCCGGTCTTTCCGAGAGTGAACAATCCACAAGATGAACGAGGATTTTTGTCCGCTCCACATGTCTGAGAAAGTAAAAACCCAGTCCAGCTCCTTCGTGTGCACCTTCTATGATACCCGGAATGTCTGCTACCAAGAAAGAATCTTGGCCGTGATAGTCCACAACACCAAGATTTGGTGATATGGTCGTAAAATGGTAATCTGCTATTTTTGGTTTGGCATTGCTGATAACAGAAATTAAAGTGGATTTTCCTACACTGGGATAACCAATTAATCCTACATCCGCTATCATTTTTAATTCCATCAGGAGTTTTCTTTCTTCCCCTTTGACACCATTTTCACTGTAACGGGGGGCTCTCATGGAAGGTGTAGCAAATCTGGCGTTCCCACGTCCTCCACGTCCTCCTCTGGCGATACACACAATCTTGTTGTTTTGATCCATATCGGCCAGTAATTCCTCTGTTTCGCTATCCTTGATAACGGTACCAACCGGAACTTCTAGAACTGATGCCTCACCGTCGGCACCATGTTCGTTGGATCGTCTACCATTTTCGCCATCCGGAGCTTTAATATGCTGATTATAACGATAGTCTATGAGTGAATTTAAACGATTGGTCGCTTTGATAAAAACATGCCCTCCGTTACCACCATCTCCACCGTCAGGCCCACCTTTGGGCACATATTTTTCTCTGCGAAAAGTTGAGGCACCATTACCACCCTGACCTGCTTTCACATATATTTTAACGCGATCGATTATCTTTGGCTCTTTCAAATAAACACCTCGTTATTGACCTTCAATTTCTTTCCTTTTCTCTTCAAATCCCTTTCTTCCCATGAGGGCATAAGTATAGATCTTACCATCTTCAACGCCGGGCTGATCGAAAGGATTGATGTTCTTCATGTACCCCAGCAAAGTAGTGGCCAATTCATAGACAAAGATGAATTCTCCCACATGATACGCATCAATTTCGGGGAATTCAACGGTCATATTGGGTCGTCCATGATTTTTGACTGCGTAAGCCGTTGCCAGCTGTTCGGCATCGATCAGTTGATTGAGCGTTTTTTCTCCCAAATAGCTTAACGCTTCAATATCCTTGTGTAATGCAGGGATAGACATTTTGTGATTGAAGTCTTTGACCTTTAAAAACGTAATCACTTTATCATTGGGACCGTCATTATAAAGCTGTACCTGTGAATGTTGATCTGTTGGGCCGATGGCCTTTACAGGGGTTAATCCGTAATGAATTTGATTGCCATCGTTATCTGTTGCCTTTCCAAGACTTTCCGCCCATATTTGACGGAACCAATCCGCCCAGTAAAAAAGGGCATTTGAATAGGAAAACATTACATTGATCATCATCCCTTTTTCGCCAAACAACATGTGATGCAGGGCGATCATGGCAGCAGGATTCTCCGGGACAGTCGATTCAAACAAACGTTTCTTGGAATCAGCGGCACCTTTGACCAGTTGTTGAATGTCAATTCCGGCTGCAGCAGCCGAAATGAGACCAACAGGTGTTAAAACACTAAATCTTCCACCCACTGATGGCGGAATGACAAATTTTCTGATACCATCCTGTTCAATAATTTGATTTAAAACACCCTTTTCCGGATCTGTGGTGAAAACAAAATGATCCTTTGGAGATAATCCCTTTTCAAGGAGTATCTGCCTGACGATTAAATAGTTCGACATGGCTTCAGCGGTTGTCCCTGACTTGGAAATGACGTTAAAAAGGGTTTTGGAAGGATCTATAACTTCCAGGTTTGAATGAACAAAATCCGGGTCAACATTATCCCAGACATCGATGGTGGGTAATCCGTCTCTTTGTGACTTAGTCATTCGATTCCAATTGATGGGTTTTAAGGATTTTTGAAGGGCGATATTTCCCAGAGCAGAGCCTCCGATGCCCAGTACCACAAAATGATCGTATTGTCCTTTAACTGATTGCTCAATCCACTCCTGAATCTCTCTGATGTATGATAAGTCTTCCAACAGCTGCACAAATCCTGGCGGGTTGGTTTTAACCCGTTCAAATGCTTTTTGAACCTTTTCCAAGTTTGAATTTATGCTTTCCTGGCTATTTCCATTCACACAGTTATCTTGAGTAAAATTGTTAAAATTAAATGTAAGCATGCATCAATCCCCCTTTAATAGTGAATGAGTGAATCGATTTTGTACCCGGATAACTTCTCCCTTGGGTTTAGAAAATCAAGTTCTATTAGAAATAACATTTTTTCAACGATTCCGCCCATCTCCTCTATCATTAATGCAACGGCTTCCACAGTACCACCGGTTGCCAGTAGATCATCCACAATCAGAACTCTGTCACCTTTGTCTATGGCATCTTTGTGTATTTCCAACCCGGCTGTTCCGTATTCAAGGGTATAATCTTTTCGGTATGTTTCCGCAGGCAGTTTACCGGGTTTTCTAACCGGAATCATTCCTTTATTCATTCTTGCAGCTAAAGCTGCGGCAAAGATAAAACCCCTGGCTTCAACACCAAGAAAATAATCAAATGTATCATCCTTGAGATGATCTTCCATCACGTTTAAAGTCTCATTGAATGCATTGGGATCCTTCAGCAATGGTGTAATATCTTTAAAGACAATTCCCGGTTTGGGAAAATCCAAAATGTCCCTTATATAGTTTTCCAAATTCATGATAACCTCTCCCTTAACTTTGTTTTATTGAACTGATATTTTGAATGATCAAACAGTCTTTATCATTCGTTTTTCAGATTATACCATGGTTACCTTGTTCTTACCAGTCTTTTTGGAGATATACAACGCACTGTCAGCTGAGGAAGCCAATGTTGAAGAATGTCTTCCATCCTCCGGACAGGTTGCAACACCACAACTAATGGTAACATGTACACCCTCTACATCGATTTCGGATACTCTTTGAATGATTTTGTTGGCCAGTTCCACTGCTTGCAGTTTATCTGCTCCAAAAAGCAAAACCGCAAATTCCTCACCGCCATACCTTGCGGCAATGGCATCCATGGGAATCGTTTCCTTAATGGCCTTTGCCACATTTTTTAAGGCCTGGTCTCCCATTAAATGGCCATATTTATCGTTGAAAGCTTTAAAATCATCGATATCCATCATAATAATGGAGAGCGGATTTTCAAATGAACTTTTTTTAATCAATTCGTCAGCCTTTTCATAAAATGTAGTGTGATTGTTTAGCTTTGTCATCCGATCTATTTTGGTTGTTTCCAGAACTTTTTTGTATTTGAATGATGTTTCAACCATTCTTCCTATCTGTTCAGCAAATATTCTTGCAATCTCAGCGTCTTCTTCGGTTGGCCTTAGTTCATCTAAAGGATAATCAAGGGCAATGTAACCAATGAGTTCATTCTCGGAATCCAAAAAAGGGATAAGAAACAGATCATCCGGATGCCATCTGTTTTTTATGATTTTCTCCCCTTCATTATAGACCGCATTCCCAAGATTCAATCTTTCAAACATGCGGCTTTCAGCGGGTATAAAATAAGTACCAGAAAATTTAAACTCAGGGCGGAATAAATCGTTAATAGAATCTACGGTAACCTTCACTGAAGCTAAATGATCAAAATCTTCTTTTTTTATTCCATAATATCCAATTCGATTGACAATCTGTTCGTTTTTGTTGATGACTGATACCAAGGCTTCACGATAGCCCAGCATTTCAGCCAGAAGTTTTGTGGATTTTTGGAGAATGATATTGAAATCTTCAGTAGATCGAACAAGATTTAACCCCGAAAGAATGCCTTTAAGTGCTTGTTTAAAATGTCTCAGCTTGATCCGCTCATCCTTTTCACTGTCAATATTTTTCATAATGATCGTAAAGAGCAGCAGCATCATGGAGACAAGAGGGAAAAGATAATAGAGAGTAAAGATCTTGTCATAACCCGTTAGCTGCAGATCATATATGGCCTGGGACAAAGGAAGGAGAAGAACTCCAGGGAATAATTCAATCAAATAAATTTTGAGACTATTCAGGAACCCATTCCAAGCACTGTTGTAAAAAAACAAAAAATAAAAAATCATCAAAATCTGATTGATTGCCAAAACAGATAGAAGATATAATGAAAGTCTGATCCATAATTGTAAATCCAAATACATTAACTCAGCGGGAATGGTATACATGAGAAAGTAGATGGATGATCTCAAAATGGCCTTTATGAAAAAAAGATTTTTCACCTTAGATTGGTTTATGTTTATTCTAAACAAACTGATAAGAGCAATTAGACTACCCGCTGTATAGGGTCCGTATCCCAAAGAAATAACGATGGCGGGTATGACTGTAGAAACCAGGTTAAACGAGCGATAGGAAATTTTTATATTATCTATTGAATATGTGAATATTATGGCAAAAAGAAAAAACAAGAGACCGTTATACGAACTGCTGATTTCGTATAAAATATTCTGTCCGATATTAAAATAAGCAAAAATGCACAAACTGACGGTGAATAATATCAGTGAAAACAGGTATTTATTTGTGTTCTTTTGTCTCCCGTTCGACGTTTAAATCAACCCCTAAATGAAATTATTATAATATAAACAACGTACGATGTGAAGAAAAAGGAGCCTTCAAGTCGGGTAATCTTGCTTTTTTTCATGGTGGTAATCAACAGGAAAACCGCCAGCATACTCATGAATAAAATATCTGCCCAATAATGGTCCACGATGACCCCGATGGGTTTTATGATGGATGAGATACCCAGTATCAAACAAATATTGAAGATATTGGATCCAACAATGTTTCCAATGGCCAAATCATCCTGCTTTTTAAGAATGGCGGTGACAGACGTAACCAGTTCAGGAAGAGAGGTGCCAATGGCAATCATGGTTAACCCCACCAATGCTTCACTGATTCCAAGTTGTAATGCGATTTCTGTTGCAGAATTAACGGTCATGTCGGCACCGAAGACCACCATAGCCAATCCGATGAGGGTTAAAATACCATTTTTTATTCGAATTTTTCTAATTTTTTCATTGTCCTCTTCACTTAAAATCGTGGTGTTTTCAAGTTTTTTTCTCTCCCGGTCACTTTTAGCCATCATCAAGGTGTATTCCATGAAAATGATCAGAAAGATGATCAAAACAAAACCGTCATAACGATCCAGTCCGTACTTTGCACCCCGTAAAAGCATTGCCATCAGTGCAAAACTAATCAATATATTGAAGGGTAATTCTTTTCTAACGGTTGTCTTACTAATAGCCAAAGGAGTGAGAATGGCTGAAAAGCCTATTACCAAAGCAATGTTGGCAATATTTGAACCAATTACATTGGAGATGGCAATTGAACCGGATCCTTTCATAGCGGCAGAGATACTGACAGCCAACTCCGGGGCACTGGTACCAAAAGCTACCACTGTTAACCCAATAAAGAGCGGTGAAACCCCGAAACTTTCTGACAGGCCGGAGGCACCGTCAACCAGCCAGTCAGCTCCTTTTACAAGTAAAGCGATTCCGATGATTAAAAAAACAAATTGCAAAATCATTTTTTAAGCAACACTCCTTTGTTGAGGCGCATCTTCAGCTTCGCCCTTCCTGACAAAAAGCATACTCACAAAAGCGGCTAAAAATGCCAGCACAGAAAATTTGATCATTGAGGGGTAGGAAAGGACATCAATGACCCCGCCTACAAGGGGTGGTGCGACAATGGAAGCCATCATGGAGAAGAAATAGTACATCCCTGTGTGACCACCCACCTTATCTTCCGTAACCATATCTACAACCATAGGCAGTGAATTGATGTTAATACACCCCCATCCGATACCGGCAATGACCAGGAAAATCTGGATGATCATGAATTCAGCGGTTCTTGGGATTTTATATACGGCATCCAATGCATTCATTGGCGTACTAGTTTGATTGATGGTAATCATACTGACTGCAAACAGGCAAACGACAAGTATGATTAATCCGATGATAATGGTTTTTTTTCTGCCGATTTTACTGCCGATAAATCCTGCGGGAATGGCAAAGATCATAAACATAAGAGAGAACAAACCCAGGGCAATGGCTGCACTTCCTGCTGTAACTTCCAGATATTGAGTACCGTAAATGGTAAAAAAGGTTTCCAAAGTCCCGAATCCGCAAAACCAGAAGAAAATGGCCAATAAAATAAACAGAAGACTCTTGTCATCATCTTTGAACAGTTTCTTTAAGCTGGACAACAAGGTTTTAAACGAGCCGGCAAAGTTGACCCGTTCCTCTTTCAAGTCCAGCTGTTTTACCACCGGTTCACGAATGAGTGTCAGTACCAGAGAAGAACTCACCAGCAAAGCAACACCGCCCGCTAAAAAGGGGAGTGAATCAGCCAAATCGAATAGGATACCACCGATAAAAAAAGCCAGAAGACTACCAAATCCCCCCATGAAATTGATAACACCGTTGGCCTTACTTCGATCGCGAGAGGGGACAATATCCGGCATAAGAGCAATAACAGGGGATCTGAAAATTGCCATGGCAATATTCATGATGATGACAACCAAGATGAGCCAAAAGATGTTTGAGAGTTTGGCGAAAGGAATCAACATGAAAAAAAGCGCTCCAAGAGGAGCTCCAATTAATATAAACGGTTTTCTTCTGCCAATCTTCGTTCGTGTGCTGTCACTTAAGAAACCGATATACGGCTGCAGCACAACGGCCAATATGTTATCAAATGTCATGATAAATCCAATCAGCATGGAACTGATAGCAAAACTCTTTAAGAAAATGGGTACAAACGCGTTATAAAGTGCCCAAATGAGACTGACACCAAAAAAACCAAACCCCAA
>CAYOFT010000017.1:0-24495 GCA_964403295.1 uncultured Thermotogaceae bacterium
GATGGTCTCGGAGCGGTACTTGATGTACGGGTATGAATAAAATAAAGGGGTTGCGCAAGCACCCCTTTTTTTTGTTCTTTTTACTTTATTAATAATTGAGTGATATAATTTTCTGCAAATCGTTTAAATTTCAAAACTTACGACTAATTTTTTGCTGAATTTGTCTTTAAAAAAAATAAAAGCAATGAAGATTTTTTGTAGTATAATCTATTATAGTAATAAAGAAAAAAAGGAGGTATAAAATGAAAAAGTTTTATTTGCTAGTTGTATTGTTTCTTTTAGCGAGTATTATGTATGCGCAAAGTGTTTCCGAAGTACCTGGGATGATCTTGGGATCAGGATACGAGTCAATCACCCCGAAAATGGCCATGGGAGATCCTGTACAAGTTGGAGATAAGTATATCATACCTGTTTTTGAAGTTAGTACGTTTTTTATCGGTGGAGGTGGGGGAGATCCTTTAATGGCTGCTGGAACATCCGGCAGTGTGAATCTGATCCCATACAGTATTATTATCATCAGTGGTGATGATGTGGAGATTCGTTCGCTCAGTAATAAAGAGCCTTTTCTAAAACAGTTGGTAGAGTTACTTCCACAAGTACTACAGATGGTTATGCAATATTTTTCTGTGATACCAGAACCAATCCAGAGCGGGATTGTTGAAAAGGAAATAAAACCTATTCCCATGAAACAGGCGCCAGTTAATACAGAACAAAAGGAACCCTTGAACGAAGAACAAATCATTCAGAGATCAACAGAAAGTCTTTCAAGAATGATGATGAATGACCCTACCTTAGAAACAATCAAAGGATCAAGAGAAGAAATACGAGGGCTTCTTCAAAAAGTACCAGAAAATCCAAGACTTTTAGGTCTTTATGCCTATACCAACTTAAGAATGATTGATAATGTAACGCCATTAGAGCAAATGAAAATGGCAATGGAAGCTCAAACAACTATCAATAAAGGGTTAACCTTAGATCCTCAGGATTATTTTTTAAATCTCTCAAACGGGTGGTTAAATCTTTATAGTCCTATGGGGAATATGGAGGCTTCGATAAAAGCATTCAAACAAGCCATGGAATCTTCACCGGATCAGTTGGAACCCTATTTCGGAATTGTAGAAGCGTATTTGAAAACTGGAAATCGAGAAATGGCAGAAGAATATGCGCAAAAAGGAAAACAAATGAACTCGGAATCTGCGGCAGAATTCGATCAGTTGTTGAACAAATAAAATTTACAAAAAAACAACCGAATTGAAATCGGTTGTTTTTTTGTTTATCTGTACTATTTGTTATAATACAGTAAGAAGGGAGGGGGATATGAATGATTTCAATTCATGATTTCTCAAAATCATATTCAAAAGGAACTTATGCAGTTAAAAATATCAGTATGGAGATTAAAGATGGAGAAGTATTTGGCTTTTTAGGGCCAAATGGTGCCGGTAAATCAACCACTATCAAATCAATTGTAGGTTTATTAAATCCTACTAATGGTAAGATTTGTGTGAACGGTTTTGATATTACCAAAGAATCGGTCCAAGCAAAAAATCAAATTGGTTATGTTCCTGATGAAGCCGTTATCATGGCGAAATTGAAAGGAATTGAGTATTTAAATTTTATCGCTGATATGTATCAAGTTGATAATCAGCTTAGACGAGAAAGAATTACAAGACTCTCAGAAGCTTTCAAATTAACATCAGCCTTAAATAAAACGATTGATAGTTATTCTCATGGCATGAGACAAAAAATTTCTCTTATCGCTGCTTTATTACATAATCCACCCGTTTGGATTTTAGATGAACCAATTGTAGGACTTGATCCTGAGTCAGCCTACAGGCTAAAAAAGATGATGAAATCACATTCAGAAAAAGGTAAAACAGTTTTTTTCTCTACTCATGTAATGGAAATTGTTGAAAAGATTTGTGACAGAGTTGCCATTATTTCAAAAGGGGAATTATTATTCCAAGGCACAGTTGAACAGTTAAAGAAAAACCGGGGAGATTCTACAATGGAGGAGGTCTTTCTGGAGGTGACAAAAAGTGAAGCAGAAAAAGATGATTTCTCTTATCTTGACACTGATTAATGCGCATTACGGTTTATCAAAAAAGCGGATTCAATATTTTATTGAGAAAAAAAGACTTTGGGAGTTTTTTCTTCTTATCTGTGTGTTTGGTTTGTTGTTTATTTTTATCGGCCCATTATTTATCGATATACAAGGTATGATGATCGAACAGTATAGACAGATAGGGTTGGAGGGTTTATTTTTAAACAACGCCATTTTGCTCACAGGTATGTTTGGTTTTTTCTTGGGCATCTATTTAGTCATTAATGAGTTTTTTTTCACGAAAGATCTTAATCTGCTCATGTCATTACCTTTAAAACCTAAAGAGATACTCGGTGCTAAGACTTTTTTAATCATGATCGATTTATTCTGGATATCTTTACTTTTTCTTCTCCCATCTATGATGATTTATGGGATAAAAACCGGTGCAGATATAATCTATTGGATTAGTATGCTTTTTGTCTTATTTCTTTCGCAAATGTTTCCTGTTATTATCCAGATTATTGTTTTATTGCCAATTTCCAGATATATCAATTTTGGGAAGCATAAAGATTTTCTAATCTATTTCATGAGCATTCTTCTTGTGGTAGTAGTTATTGCTTTTCAGTTTTTTGCAACCAATGATTTAGCCGGTTCTGAGTTTACTGAAGAAAAGATGATTGAAATTCTTTCAAATCCACAAGGATTGATTTCTCAAATGGGTAAAGGTTATCCACCAGCATTTATTGGAGTGAAGGCTCTTATCAGTGAAGGTTTTCAGAGAATAATGTGGCTTTTCTTATTTATTGTAATGCACATTGGAGGTTTATATATTGCTTTATTGATTGGGGAAAAAACATATTATCGGACATACTTAAAATTCCAGGATCATCATAGTGGAAAAGAGAATAGGTCTTCTCAATTCTTAATGGACAAAACTTCTACAAAAGAAGGCATTTTTTCTTCTTTGTTTAGAAGAGAATGGCGATATTTTTTACGAACACCTTCATTTGCATTTAACGGTTTTGGCAATGTCATTGTTTTTCCGATTCTTATCGTCATTTTTTCTTTTACGAAAAACAATCCGGAATTTCAACAAATCTTTTCTTTTTTCAACAGTGCCAAAGACTTTATTGTTCCAGTAGGCATCCTTCTTGGAACTGCAGTTGGAGCCATGAATATGCTTGCTTCTACAATATTTAGTAGGGAAGGGAAAATGCTGGCAGAATTAAAAATTTTACCGGTAGATGCTGCAATAGTCTTTAGGACAAAACTACTCCACGTTATGGCCATGAGTACTGTGGGTCCACTTTCTATAGGTATTATTCTCGTTTTACTATTTGCAGCCGGTTTATTACAAGCACTTGTAGTTTTTGTGATTGCAGAACTGTTGGTCTTTTTCTTGAATCTCCTTCAAATAGCTTTGGATTCATCTTTCCCTTATTTAACTTGGGATAATCCCCAAAAAGCAATGAAACAGAATATCAATGGATTATATTCCATTCTTATTGTATTTGGTTTTGCAGGAGTATTGGGATATACCGGATATTTGTTAAGGCAAAGATTATCAGGGAATCAAATGGTATTTATTCTTTTAATCATTAGTATTATCGGTATTATTGTCGCATACCCTATGGCTAAAAAAGGTGTTCAGAACATGTTGAAAAAAGACTATTTATAAATACTTTGTAGAAAAATCGTCGAAAATGTAATATTTTTCGACGATTCTTTTTTAATAGATTCTAATAAATTCAAGGCTTTTCTATTAAAGTACATTTGGTGAGGTCAAAAAGTAGTCGAATATCATTAGGAATGCGAAATATGATGTGATAAAAAAAAGAGGCTTTTTAGCCTCTTTTAAATCATTATTTTACTTTTTCTTTCAGGTCTTTTCCTGCTACAAATTTCGGAACTCTTTTTTTGGGAATCTTAATTTCTTTCTTTGTCTGAGGATTAATTCCTTTTCTTGCTTCGTTGACCTTTGTTTTAAAAGTTCCAAAACCTACCAGTTTAACCTCACCATTTTCCGATAATTCATCAACAATCGTTTTAATTAAACTGTTTAAGAATTGTTCGGATTGTTTTTGTGTGGTACCATTTGATTCAGCAAGCGCTTTAATCAATTGAAGTTTATTCATAACACGACCTCCCAATGTTTAATTTTGTTGTCAGGAAAAACTTTCCCCCTTACAAGCTGATTATACCATTAACTTGACAGATGAGGCAATTTTTATAAAAATTGATAAAAAGAGTTGTAAAAAAAAAAGAATTTGATGTACAATAAGTAAATAGTTCATAGAAAATGGGGTGACAGTTTGAGTCGAATAGAAAATATCAAAAAAGCATCTTGGATGGGCTTTTTCGGCAATTTTTTTCTTGCGATCATTAAAATTCTAACCGGTTTTAAAACGGGTAGTTTGTCTGTTATTGGGGATGGTATAGATAGTGCCACAGATATTCTTACGTCTCTGTTAACTCTTTGGGTTGCAAAAATAATTGATAAACCTCCTGATGAAAATCATCCTTATGGGCATGGAAGGGCAGAAACTATTGCAACGCGAATCC
This sequence comes from uncultured Thermotogaceae bacterium, assembly GCA_964403295.1. Taxonomy (GTDB): domain Bacteria; phylum Thermotogota; class Thermotogae; order MWEM01; family MWEM01; genus JASUTC01. Next base: position 4,604 of record CAYOFT010000017.1, read on the forward strand.
TTTCATTCATAATTTTCTACGCAGGTATTCAGTTAATCATTGCTTCTATTCAAGATATATTGAGTGGGAAATCTCCAGAAATCCCAGGAATGATTGCGATTTATGTTACTTTAATCTCAATAGTTATCAAGGTATTCTTGTCATATTACAAATTCAGTATCGGGAAAAAAGAAAGTAGTTCAATGCTAATCGCTGATGCCAAAAATATGAGAAATGACATTGTTTTGTCAGGCAGTGTATTAATTGGTTTGTTATTAAGTTCTATTTTTCAATATCCTTTTTTTGACAAATTAATTGCTTTTTTTATAGGTTTTTGGATCATAAAAGTAGCTGTTAATATCTTTTTAGAAGAAAACAACGAATTAATGGAGGGATTAAATGATACAGGAATCTATGCGGAGTTGTTTAAAGTTGTTTCATCAGTTGAAAAAGCTTCTAATCCTCACAGAGCCAGAATAAGGAAAATTGGTTCCTATCTAATCGTGGATCTTGATATTGAAGTATCAGGGGAAATGAGTGTTTATGAAGGCCATGAAATTGCAAAAGAAGTTGAAAGAGCCATTAAACAACAAATAGATAATGTCTATGATGTTTTAATCCACATTGAACCAATGGGAAATATAGAAGATGAAAGATTTGGGGTTTCTTCAAAAAATCATTAAAAGGAGCTGAGAAGAATGAGAGCGATAGATATCATACCAGTAGCAAAAGGTGAACAACCTGCAGATTTCTTGATTAAGAATGCAAAAGTAGTCAACGTTTTTTCAGGAGATATTCAAGAAACAAATGTAGCTATTTTTCAAAAACGGATTGCGGGGATAGGGGATTATACAGAAGGTAAAAGAATATTGGACTTAAAAGGGAAATACCTTGTTCCCGGGTTGATCAATGCTCATTTACATATAGAGAGTACAATGCTTGAACCAAGGGAATTCGCAAAAGCAGTTTTAGCTAGAGGAACAACCACAGTCATTGCAGATCCACATGAAATCGCAAACGTTATGGGTTTAAAGGGTGTGGAATTCTTTTTAAATTATACTGAAGGCATTCCCTTGAATATTTATTTTATGCTGCCATCTTGTGTTCCCGCAACGAATATGGAAACGAATGGTGCCACTGTTAAAGTTATGGATATGATTGGTTTTATAGAAAAATATCCTCGTGTACTTGGCCTAGGTGAGGTCATGAACTATCCGGGTATATTGCATAGAGATGAAAGTCTATTAACCATGATAGAATTATTTAGACACAAATATAAGAAAATAGACGGACATGCACCAGGATTATCTGGAAAGGATTTGAATGCCTATTCAGCGGCATTCATTAAATCTGATCATGAAAGTACAACAGCGGAAGAGGCATATGAAAAACTCTCGTGTGGAATGCAGGTGTTGATGAGATATGGAAGTGGTGAAAAGGATTTGGAAAATCTTCTTCCCATTGTCAATGAAAAGACACAACCCTATCTCTCCTATTGTACAGATGATAAACATCCTGAAGATATCGTGAACGGGGATATAGATGAGATGATTAGAATTAGTATCAAAAATGGGGTTGATCCCATAACAGCAGTAAGAATCGGATCGATCAACACAGCAAGACATTATGGTTTGAGAAGTATGGGAGCAATAGCACCAGGTTATAAGGCAGATATGGTTGTGGTATCTAACTTGAATCATTTTTATCCTGAGATGGTTATCAAGGATGCTAAGATTGTGGCTGAAAACGGCAAATGTGTTGCTGAGTTTCCACCACCCCTGATAGATTTCAAAGAAGTCATTAATACTGTGCATTGTCCATTGTATAACGCTAATGATTTTCTTTTCAAACTTAAAAAAAGTAAAGTAAATATACGGGGAATAAAGGTATTCGGAGATTCTGTTTTAACCAAAGAAGTAGTTGAAACCACAAAGGTTGTTAATGGGGAACCGGATTGTTCACAGATCGATTTCGCAAAAATTTGTGTTGTTAATCGCTATACCTGTGAAAAACAATATGCTTTGGGCTTCATAACAGGAACCGGAATGAAAAGGGGAGCAATTGCATTATCTGTAGGACATGATTCTCACAATATTTCAGTTACCGGAAAGAATGAAAAAGATATGGAATGTGCGTTGAATGAGGTAATAAAAAATAAAGGGGGTATGTCCGTTGCCTTAAATGGTAAAATCATTGCCTCTATGCCTTTATCAATAGCTGGTTTAATGTCTACAGAATCACTTGAAAATGTATTAAAACAGCAAAATCTACTACTTAAGGCTGTTAGAGAGGAACTTGGTTGTACGATTGCAAATCCTTTTATGGCATTATCGTTTGTTCAGCTTGAAGTCATTCCAGAGTTAAAAATAACAAATCTTGGTTTAATTGATATTACTACTTTTCAATTTGTTCCAGCAGTTTTTTAATTGGATTAAAAAGAATATGAGCAGTAATTTTGAGGTGAAAATTGATTATGAAACATATCGTGCAAGAAATAAATAAGAATTGGTTCTTAAAAGAAGTATCGAAAGATCAAAAATACACTGCAAAAGTTCCAGGTAGTGTCTTAGAGACTCTTTTTGAACACAAAGTAATTCAAGATCCTTTTTATGGTGTGAATGAAAAAAAGTGTCAGTGGGTTTATGAAACCGACTGGGAATATTCCACAACCATCAGTCTCAGTCAAGAAATAAAAAAAAGAGATTATTGCATGCTTAGATTTTACGGATTGGATACCTTCTGCGAAGTAACTTTAAATGACCGGGTCATTCTATTCGGAGATAACATGCATCGAACTTATGAAGTTTATATCAAAACCAATGATTATAATTTCCTTGAAGAAGGGGATAACCAGTTAACTATTAAATTTAAAAGTCCGGTAAGAGAGGCCCAAAATAAAATGGAAGAAACTGGTCTAGAACTAAATCAAGATATTAAGAACCATCTGCCATTTGCAATACCGGGAGTTGAGATGTTAAGAAAAGCCTATTATTCCTTTGGTTGGGATTGGGGGCCTAAACTGCCTGATTCTGGTATTTGGAGAAAAATAGAACTTCATGCGTTTAATGATGTTTATATTAAGGGTGTTCAAATTGAATCAGATATTGATTTTATTATTGGAGATGGTAATGGCAAACCCATCGCAAAAGAAGCAAAGGTAAAATTGGAAACCGAACTTGAGGATTTTCACAACAATAAAGAAAAAATAATTATTTACGAACTCTATGATGGTAAAAATAAGATAAATGAGCAAAAGATCAATACGTTAAAACTAGGCACTGAAATCAATATGATTATTAGTAACCCTAAATTATGGTGGACGCATGAACTGGGAAAGTCTACCCTTTACCATTTGAAAATCAAGATTTTTGAAAAAGACCAATTACTGGATGAATACAGCACTGATTTTGGGATACGTGAGATTCAATTAGTTCGCAATGAAGATAAATGGGGAGAAAGTTTTTATTTTGAGTTAAATAAAATTCCCATTTTCGCAAAAGGCGGAAATTGGGTGCCTTCTGATTCACTTTTACCTAGGGGAACAAGAAATAAGAACTTTGAAAAGATTCTTGATGATTGTATAAAAGCAAACATGAACATGATTCGAATATGGGGAGGTGGTATCTATGAAGAAGATGCCTTCTATCAATATTGCGATCAAAACGGCTTGTTGGTTTGGCAAGATTTTCCCTTTGCATGTAGACCAACTCCAAACTACAGCGGATTTGAAGAATCGGTTATTCATGAAGCGGTTGACAACATCAAACGGTTAAGAAATCATCCTTCCCTTGCTATTTGGGTCGGTAACAACGAGATAGAAGAAGGATGGCTTTTTTGGGGATTCGAACAGTTTGTTCCACAATATAAACCATTTTACTTAAAACTATTTGAGGAAACGCTCCCAAAACTAATAAATGACTACGATCAAGCACGTCCTTATTGGCCAAGTTCACCTTCTTCAGGAGGCAATTTTCAGGATCCTCAATCTCCCGATTATGGGGATTCTCATTATTGGAAAGTCTGGCATGAAGGTTTTCCTTTAGAGTCATACAGATCATTTGATTCCCGTTTCATGTCTGAATTTGGATTTGAGTCTTTTCCTGATATGAAAACGATTAAAAGTTTCTGTCAAGAAAATCAAATGTTTTATGACAGTGAAATCATGGAAAATCATCAAAAGAATCCAGCAGGAAATCAGAAGATCTACGATTATATGGAGAAACGCTTTAACATTCCAAAATCATTTGAAAAACAAGTTATACTGTCACAAATTACACAAGCTGAAGCTATGGAATACGGTGTGGAACACTGGAGAAGGAACAGGAATAATTGTCATTGCATGGGAGCCCTTTACTGGCAAATTAACGATTGTTGGCCGGTTGCAAGCTGGTCGTCTATAGATTATTATGCCCGTTGGAAAGCGTTACATTATTTTGCGAAAAAATTTTATAACCCTTTCTATATCAATGCCTTTGAAACAAATGATTTTTTTGAAATCTGGTTTTGTAATGATTTGCCAATGAAATTCAAGGGAAAATATACCTTCAAACTCATGGATTTATTTGGTAAAATCCTGTATGAAAAAGAAGGGAGCCTTTTAGCATCGGGGCTTTTTTCATCAGTTGTCGAAAGGGTTAATTTTGAGGATATTGGGGTAGATCCAAGGAATTCAATCCTTTTTTTCAAAGCATTTGATCAATCAGATAATTTAGTTTCAGAAGGTTTTAAATTGTTTACTCCTCCAAAAAATTTACAACTTTTAGAACCAACGATTAAAATAAAACTTGAGAAGGAAAATGAAAATTATACCCTCATCATAAATTCTGACAAGCCTGTTTTGTACTGTTTGATTGAAACGAAAGAAGAATTGATATTTAGTGATAATTACTTTAGTTTTCCAGGTGAACAAAAGGTCGTCCATTTTAGAACCAATGGAAAAATAACTGAAAAAGATATTCAAATTCGTTCACTGTACGATTTTTTAAAAGACTGACATTCTTTTTGAAACATTTGATATTGATTTTAATGAATAACCCCAAGATTACATATTCTTGGGGATTTTTTATTGCTTTTTAATTAACTCTATACCATTTTAACTATTGAATATGTCAACGATCTGTGATCACTTTCTATAAGGCAATATTTATCCTATTTCTGTTGGGATCAGGCAGTTTTTCTGCCAAGTTGCCTTCTTTTTTCATAGCTTCCATCCAGGTTTCACGCAAATCATGCAGATAATTTCTGCATTCTTCAAGGATTTCTGTATCTTTCTTTGTATTAGCTTCAAGAAGCTGTTTATACATATAATTGTAAAGAGCTCTAAGGTTTTTTGAGATTTCTCCACCTTTTTCCATATCGAGGGATACATTTAATTCCATGATGATATCTTCAACTCTCATGATTTTTTCGTTTGCAATATCATATTGTTTATCTTCGATGGATTTAATCCCCTGGGTAATAAAATTAATGGCTCCGGAATAGAGCATTTCAACTAGTTTTGCCGGAGTGGCTGTATCTACAGTCCTTTCAGCATAATCATTTTTCTTTCTTGGCATTTTTGGTGTTTCTGAGTTTTCTGTGTTATTAGATTGACTTTTTACTCCAGGTTTTAAATGAGCGTAAGTGGTATTAGAATACATCGTATCACCCCGTTATGACTATGATTTTTTCTGTTTTAAAATTTCCGCTGATTGTTTGAACAAAATCTTATAATATATAATAGATTCCGGTAAATCAAATTCGATTAATTGTGAAAGCTCATGCCACTGTTTATCAAAGATACTTTGATTCATTTTTCCAAGTGTATCTTGTAATTTTTCTTTTTCAGGCTGTAATTCGGAGAAGTCTTGTTCATTCGTTCCAGTTAGTGCAAAGAGATTAGTTTTCATGATCTCAAGTGCCTTCAAACCTTCTTGAAGATTCTTTAAACCTTCAATAGATTGTTGACTTCCTGAACTAATATTCTTTGCAAAAGCAGGAAGAGCGTTTTCAAATTTCTTAAAATATTCCATTAGATTGGACAAAAGGTTTAATGTAAAAGGAATTAGTTCTTCAAATGACATTTCGATCAGTTCTCCGCCTTCAAATGTGGCATTGAATATTTCATCCAGTTTTGATACAGGTACTTCTTTTTCATTAATAACCAATTTAGAAAGAACCATTCCCTCCATTTTATTTTCGTCATAAAAATCTTTAAAAGTATGGTATTGTTTATCATCAAACTGTTTCTTTTCGCCATTTACTGTAGCTGTAATCATTATCAATCACTCCTCTTCATAATTATCGGTAATATATTTTTTTACTTTAGATAAGGCTCTTAGAATCAACGCGTTGGTTTTGGCATCTTCCAATTCATTATTTTGGGCTAACTTCAAGAGCTCTGTCCAATGCATTGTCACAATGTTTAAAAATTCATCCTCATCAAGTTTAGAATTGGTTTGAATTAAATCAATGGCCAGAAAAAGAAATATCTTTTCGTTTGAAAAACCTGCAGTAGTGAAAATATGTCCCAAAGGAATTAAGTTTTTAGTTTTTAAACCAGTTTCTTCTTGCAACTCTCTTAATGCGCAGCTTTCAGGAGTCTCATTAATATCCAACTTTCCTGCAGGAACTTCTAAAAGGACTTTTTCAATTGGTTTTCTATATTGTTCCACTAATGTGCAATTACCACGATGATCTACTGGGAGTATAGCCACAGCCCCATTATGTTCTACTACTTCTCTTTCGCTTTCTTTGCCGTTTTCAAGAATAACTCGATCAACTCGAAGATTGATTATTCTGCCTTTAAATTTATAACTTCTACTGATTTCTTTCTCAAAAAGTTGATTCACTTTTATCATCTCCTTTAGTGCTAATCATAACATACGTGTCTTTTTCAATGATTTGAATCGAGAAAAAGTACTTAAGTTGAAAATGTTACAAATAGGGGGTGTAAAACATTAAACTTTAAAAAGGGCTACTTGACAAGTTTATGCAAATATGATATATTTCCATTCGTTGAAGGTGGTTGCCCCCTTAGTTTAATGGATAAAACAGTGGATTCCTAATCCACCGATAAAGGTTCGATTCCTTTAGGGGGTACCAGTAAAGGTCATATGAATTGATATATATTAAGTTGTGGGGACGTGGTGCAGTTGGTTTAGCATGCCGGACTGTCACTCCGGTGGCCGCGAGTTCGAGTCTCGTCGTCCCCGCCATTTATAAAGTTTCTACTACTTTTTTAATGAGTGGGGACGTGGTGCAGTTGGTTTAGCATGCCGGACTGTCACTCCGGTGGCCGCGAGTTCGAGTCTCGTCGTCCCCGCCATTTAACTGTCTTCCCTTTTCTTTCAAGGAGAATTCATGTTTACAATTTTCCTGGTTTCTGTAATTTGGATATCACTCACATATCAATATGGTTTTGAATCTTATATTATATTGATTATAATGGATATTTGTCTGTTTTTCATCAATAAAAAATTGATTACAGATAATCAAACTCTTTACAGAAAACGATTAATTTTAACTTTTATTTTTAGTTTTCTAAGCTCATTTATTTCTGCTTTCATTGTAATCTTTACAATGTTTTTTCGGAAAATGCATAGAGGGATATATGAAGTGGTTGTTGAAGACATCTCCAGAATGGATCAGTTTTTTTTATCAACCTCTATTACTATCGTACCCAATACCATTTATCTTGATAGAATTGGAGATGCCTTTTTGATTCATAAAGTAGCATCAAATAAAAAAGAAGCCCATGAACCGGATAAAATTTATTTTTTGTCTAAAGAGAAAGAAAATGTTTAATTATTTTCAATTTGCCACTAATAATGGTATAATTTGCTGGACTCTTTAAATGTTCTCCAAACAAAAAAACTTCGATGATTTAAAATACTTTGATAAAACGGTATAAGTATTAATCATATAAGCTAATCATTTGGTTCATCAAACATCATAATGTAACAATTCAACACGGAGGTGTTATTATGAAGTTTTTTTTAGACACTGCCAACATTGATTTGATAAAAAAAGCGAAAGCTCTTGGTCTTCTTGATGGTGTAACAACTAATCCGAGTCTTGTTTCGAAAGAAGGAGTATTGGATTTTCACTCCCATATAAGAACCATTTGTGAAATAACAAGAGGTCCTGTGAGTGCCGAAGTCATTGGAGAAGACTATGATTCAATGGTGAACGAAGCAAGGTTTTTGGCAAAACTTTCCGAATATGTTGTGGTAAAGATTCCCATGACCATTGAAGGCATAAAAGCTGTAGCAACTTTGGAAAAAGAGGGGATTCCCACCAATGTTACTTTAGTTTTTTCTCCTGCCCAAGCTTTAATAGCTGCAAAGGCTGGCGCCAGTTATATCAGTCCTTTTTTGGGTAGGATTGATGATATTGCCTGGGATGCTATGGATATGCTGGAAAAGACATTGGAAATCATTAGGATGTATGATTTCAAGTCTGAAATCATCGCTGCAAGTATAAGACATCCCAAGCATGTTGTAGATGCGGCATTAATGGGATGTGATATTGCAACCATTCCATATAAAATTTTAGAACAACTATTTATACACCCACTTACGGATATTGGAATAGAACGTTTTTTGTCTGATTGGAAGAAACTATACAAAGAATCATGAAAGGAATGATAAAAATTGGCTCAAAAAAAAGAGGAAGAGAAAATTTTGGAAAAAGAACTTGAATCAAAGGTTAAAAGAGATTTTGAACCTGTTGAAGAAGCCGTTGATGGCCAATCTAATGAAGAGATAGAGCAGGACAATGACAGAAAAGATAATATTCAGGAAATGGATGTTGATATTCGTAAACTCAGTAATATGAATATCAGAGATTTGTATACCTTAGCTAAAAAATACAAAATAACAGGTTTTACACGGATGAGAAAAAATGAACTTGTATTTGCTATCTTACAGGCCCAAGCAAAAAATTTCGGATATTTCTTTAACGAGGGTGTTCTTGATATTATTCCAAATGAAGGCTATGGATTTTTGAGGACCGGTAACATGCTTCCAGGTAATAACGATGATATTTATGTATCACAATCGCAAATAAGAAAATTCAGTTTAAATACCGGAGATATAGTTTCAGGTCAGGTTCGGGCCCCTAAAGAAGGTGAGAAATATTTTGCGCTATTGAGGATTGAAGCAGTAAATCATAGACCTCCTGAAGAGGTATTTGAACGGGTAGCCTTTGCCAATTTAACTCCCATTTATCCTCTAGAGCAATTTCAAACTGAACATGATCAGAAAAATCTTAGTACAAGAATTATAGATATCTTTTCACCGGTTGGAAAAGGTCAAAGGGGCTTAATTGTAGCTCCACCAAAAACCGGGAAGACCACTTTGTTAAAAGATATTGCCAATGGAATTGCAAAGAACCATCCTGATACCAAAAGAATCGTTTTATTGATAGATGAACGCCCAGAAGAAGTTACAGATATCACTCGATCAGTAGATGCTCAGGTAATTGCTGCACCATTTGATATGCCTCCGGAAAAACAAATTAAAGTGGCTCAATTGACACTTGCTATGGCAAAGAGAATGGCTGAATATAAACACGATGTTGTAATTCTTTTAGACAGTATCACAAGATTAGCAAGGGCTTATAACAACGTTGTGCCACCAAGTGGGAAATTGCTCTCCGGTGGTGTGGATCCAAAAGCATTATATGGTCCAAAATATTTTTTTGGAGCTGCAAGAAATATTGAAGAAGGTGGCAGTATAACTATTGTGGCGACTGCTTTGGTAGATACCGGGAGTAAAATGGATGAAGTTATTTTTGAAGAATTCAAAGGTACTGGTAATATGGAATTGATTTTATCAAGGCAATTATCCAATAAACGTATTTTCCCATCTATCAATATTAACTTGTCCGGAACCAGAAAAGAAGAGCTTTTGATGTCAGAATCCGAAATAAAAAAAGTCTGGGTTTTACGAAAAATGCTAGCTTCAATGAGTGAAGAAGAGGGTTTAAACCTTATTTTAAGAAAACTAAGAGAGACAGAAACAAACGAATTTTTCTTCGCGCTTTTGGATAGAGAAAAATCAAATTATTGACTTTTCAACAGTTATAATGTAAAATAGACTCGCTGATCCTATATAAGGATTGGGGTATGAAGCCGGGGTGGCGGAACTGGCAGACGCGCATGATTCAGGTTCATGTGGGAATTATTCCTGTGCGGGTTCAAATCCCGCCCTCGGCACCATTATTTTTTCATTTTTGTGGGAGGTGAATTCATGCCCATTTACAGATATCGTTGTGAAAAATGTGGTCACGAAGTGAAAAGATTACAATCGATCAATTCAGATCCTCTTGAAAAATGTGAGATCTGTGGTGGAAAAATGCATAAGCAAATTGGTATGATAGGTATTAAGTTTAATGGAAGTGGTTATTATGTAACAGATACCAATTCTGCCAAAAAGACCACAACCCATCCTGGTACAGACTCGAAAGAGAAGGCAAAATCGGATGCTAAAAAAATAAAAACAGATAATTCACCAAAAGCGAAATCAGAGGAAAAGAAAGCAGTATAAAAAAAAGCTCCCCTTGGGGAGCTTTTTTTTTGGAGCGGCCAACGGGACTCGAACCCGCAACCCTCAGCTTGGGAAGCTGATATTCTACCATTGAACTACAGCCGCATAAAGTGTATTTAAAACAATCATTTGTATTTTAAACGAAAAACCAAGGATTGTCAAGTTCTTTAGCAATTACAAGATCCATGGCATGAGTGACAGGAACTACATCCACTCTGTGGATTGTTGCAAGGCTTTTGATCTCCGTATTGATGAGATTTATGTTGTTTTAGTTTGTGTTGGCTCCAGGCATCTAATTGATCAGTATTAGGCTTTTTTATTCCAAGGGCCGTACAAAATAATTTTACTGCTCTGTCAGTATTACACTTCCACTTTTTTTCTATTTGGGATATTGTCATTTGTTTTTCGATTATCAATTTGCTTTTTGTATCCATCATTAAATCCCCCTTTGTTATGATGCTGGTAGCCAAATATTAAAAGTTGACGGTACGTTGTTGATAGATCTCGCGTTCATTTTGACTAATTTTGTTGTTCCAAAGTTAAAAAATAAAATGTAAGTATTCTCATAGTTTCCACTTGTTATTTTAAAATTCTTTGGTATGATAATCGTTTGACCTTCTATAGTAACCTTAGGCTGTTTGTAGTAAAAAAATTGCTCATCGGATAAACCTGGTGAAATGTTTTTTCCAAAAAGGATTTTGGAATTCCCTTCAACAGATATCCATACTGGAGAATTTCCGCTGATAAAAATCCTACAAAAAGCCACATCTGAAAAATCAGCTTTCTGTGCGATTGTGATAATATCATCTACACCTACAATATAATCTTCAATGAGATTGGCAGATAAAACAGCTTGATTTAACCAACCATTAGGTTTCAACATTTCATAAGTTTCATCAGATTTTTCTTTAATTTCTTGATACCAAGCGTTGTATTTTGAACTCATCGCATCTAGTCTGGTTTGTATTGCTTTTTCTGTATCATACATTTTTAGAAAGGCTGCAGCTGAGAAAAAAACAGAAACAGCAATTATTAAATAAATAAGAAAAGCATGCTGACTTCCTTTTCTTGCTTTGAAAACTTGTTCACTTTTTATTTTTGGGTTTATTGATTTTTCTTTTCTCTTTTTTGGTTTTTTCTTTTTCCCCTTTTCTATAGAGGGTTTTTCTAATTCGACTTCTTCTTCAAGTTGTTGTTTGATGTTGCTTTTTTTTATGGAATCTGAGTTGTTTTTTGCTCCTGGTCCGGGTATATAAACCATTTAATTCATCCTTCCTAAGAACCATTCCTGATAATATCTCAGTTCGTTTTGATATCTTTCAAAAAGGTTTTTAAAGATTTTTTTGCATTTTTGTATCGTGTTATCAACTTTCTTTTTCTTAAAGTTTTCGGTCTCAGATATTTCTTCATAGGTGTATTTTTCAAGAAATAGTTCAAACACTCTGTATTCTTCTTGTGTAACTTCTTTTTTTAAAGCATTCATTGTTTTTTCGAGGATCATTTGTTCATCGTATGGATTTTCATATATATCCTCTTTTTCTTTTGTTATAAAATAAGTTCCCTCTTCATCTTCTTCTGTTTCATGGAAAATATCTTCAAAAGAAACTGATTCTGATAACATCTTGTTCTTTTTTCTGTTCAAATACGTTAGAAATGATTTCATCTCTGAATTAATATTCATCCAGGCAAAAGTATTAAAGTTTGTTTTTTTCTCACAATCATAGTAAAAGATGGCTTTTAATAAACCTACGTATCCATTTTGGATTATATCACTTTTTTCAGCCCAGGCACCATAGTATTGTTGAGATAATTTGTAAACCATATCATGGTATCTTTCAACGATCATTTCTATTGCTTCTTGAGTGCCGGTTTGTGCATATTCGATTAACTCTTCAATCCGCATTTTTCTTAGTTTGTATATAATCATATTTTTTTATAGTGTGAGTTTTCAGAGTAAAACAGTCCAATAATGACTATTGTTCCTCCAATAATTGTCGTTATGTTGGGTATATCATTTAGGATAAAAGATTGCGCTAAAGCTGTAACAATAGGGATTGTAAATAGAGAATTTGTTGTTTTTCTCGGCCCAAGGTGTTTGATTGATTCGTTCCAAAAATAATAAGCAATACTGGAACACAAAATACCCAAATATAATAAACTAAACACAACTTTTCCATTCTGAATATTTACTACAAGGTTCGTTTTAACGAATATCAATTCAATCATTGATGCTGGAATTAATAAAACAAAACCCCAAAAGGTTATTGATTTTGTTACGGATAAGGTTCTAAAAAAATTGCTTTTTTGGCTAATTTCAGTATTCTTTTTTTCTATTTCAATTAAATAATGAGTATACATAATCCAGGCAATAACAGCACAAACAGTTAATAAATCTCCTATTAGATTTACTTCCAGTCTGAATTGATCTCCAATAATCACTGTAGCTACTCCGATAAAAGCAATCGTCGAACCTATAATATTCTTCTTTTGGATCTTAATGGATGAAAAGAGTTTTAGATAAAGTAGATTAAACATTGGAATTGTACTAATGAGTAATGATACATTGGTGGGAGTAGTATATTTCAAAGCGATGTTTTCAAACACAAAATACAATGTTATTCCCCAAAGTCCGCATAATATTCTATCCTTTAAACCCCCATAAGGTTTATGCCCTTTTGTTAAAATTAATAAACAAATCCAAGCAATAAAAAATCTAATCATTGCTGTAAATATTGGAGGGAGCGTTTCGATTATTATTGAAGTTGCCACAAAAGAAAGTCCCCAGAATAAGATAGTTGACCATAAATATAAATAATATTTCATATATCTCCCATTTTAAAAATTTAAAGAGTGGGATTATAAGCCGGATTCTGTCTTGAATGGCCATTTATCTTTGCGGTCTACCCGGAAAGTTGGAGTCGGGCCGCTCATCTTTCCTGTTTGACCTTGCTCAAGACGGGGGTTGCCAAGCCATCTGATTGCTCAAATGCTGGTGAGCTCTTACCTCACCTTTCCATCCTTGCCAAAATGGCGGTTTTCTTTTCTATAGCCCTTACCAGGGATCACTCCCTCCGATTGTTACTCGGCGCCTTGCCCGAAGAGTCCGGACTTTCCTCTGGATGGTTATTCCAGCGACCATTCATCCCACTCTAAAAAAATGTTCAGAAAATTAGAAAAAAATCTTTTTAATAGCATCTTTTACTGCGTGATTATTATTACTGGAGACGACCATTTTACAGTGATCCTTAATCTCTCTAGGTGCATTTTCAGTAGCAACTGGTAACCCCACTTTTTTCATCAAAGGAAGATCATTATAATTATCACCTATGAATACAGTTTTCGAAGCAGTTGTACCATAGTGCTTTAAAAGAAAATCCAAGGCATCTCCTTTTGAGACTTTAGGCCCAAAAAATTCAAGAAAACCACAATCTTCCTCTATTGGAGAAAAAACATGACTGATTTGACCCTGATATTTTTTGCTTACAATGCTTAAAAAGTCACGTAATTGTGTTTCTTTTCCAACTACTGCCAACTGTCCAATTTCACTCTTATTTAAAAGAAGATTTTCAAGAGAATTTATCGTTGTCATTCTTTCGCGATTGTGATGAAAATACTCTTTAAAAGTGCTGCAATCACAATTGTTTTTTTCAACAATCATATCTTTTACCGGTTTTTTTTTGTATTCTTGATAACTGATAAAGCAAATGATTGTAAATGGATATTTTTTTGCATACTGATAAATTTCAATCCCTATTTGGGCTTTTAAGCAAATCTCGTTGATAACTTTTCTGGAAGGCATTTCAATAATGAGTGCCCCGTTTTGTAAGGCCACCAAACCATCAACTTCTAAAATCTTCATATATTGATGTGCTGAATAAAAATTTCTTCCTGTAAATACGCTAAAGGCAATGTCATTTTCGCGTATTCTTTTAATGGCTTCCAGATTTCCTTGTGAAATATTCTTGTTGTCATCAAGTAATGTTCCATCAAGATCTGTGATGAATAAATTGAACATATAATATCCTTATTTGACTCAAAAAATGAGTATTTTAAATTGAAAATTCTTTAAATTTTTCCCCCGGAACACCACAAATAGGACATTTTTCCGGAACACCTTCTTCAACTGTATGACCGCAGACGGGACAAATGTAAATCTTTTTTGCTGGGTAATCCTTTTCTTCTTCAGCGAGCTTTTTAGCTTTTCTATACATGTCTTCATGAATCTTTTCAGCTTCCAGGGCATAATGAGTTGAACGTTGTGCCTCTTTTTCACCTTGGAATTTGGATACTTCGTTATACACAGGGTACATTTCCTCTACTTCGAAACTTTCCCCATCGATACATTGTTCAACGTTTTCTGGTATGGAACCAAGTTTTTTTAATGCTTTAAAATGATTTTTTGCATGTACGTATTCTGCATAAGAAATTGCTTCAAACAAATTTGCCAATCCAGGTTTTCCCTTCATTCTCGCGTCTTCAGCAAATATTGCATATTTCATATGTGCTTCAGATTCTCCGGAGAATGCTGCCAGTAAAAATTCTTTTGTCATTTCCTTCATCTTATTCCCTCCCGTAAATAATATTGATCAATTATAACATGTAAATCTGTGTTATAATCCATTAAAAGCTATCAGGAGGTGAAGCGCATTAAGCGCGAATATGAAGAAAAAAATCTTAGGTCCAACGTTTGAAGAAATGCTACATCCGGAAAAGATCGATAAAACGATTAGAGAAAAAGCTTTAAAAGCAATGAAGGAAGATCCTTTAGATCCCATCAACCTTTTTAACATCACTTGGAAGAATAATGATAATAAAATCAGATATTTTGTCATGCCAAAGGAAATTACAGGCGTTAATGCCAATATTGTCGTTTTGTATGGCAAAGATTTTCCGACCGAGAGTCATAAAGTCGGCGCGACTTATTCAATTTTAATGGAAAAGGTTATCAGAAATGAAATTGACCCTTTCTACAATACATTAATTTGGCCATCAACGGGAAATTATGGAATTGGAGGAGCATGGGTTGGCTGTAGGATGGGATTTGATTCAGTTGTTCTTCTACCGGAAATGATGAGTAAAGAAAGATTTGATTTGATAAAGGAATATGGCGGCAAGGTCATTCCGACTCCAGGTTGTGAATCCAATGTTAAAGAGATTTATGATAAATCAAAAGAGTTAAAAGCTGAAAATCCGGAAAAGGTGAGAGTCCTTAATCAATTTGAAGAATTTGGGAATTACAGATTTCATTATTATGTGACAGGAAATACCTTGTTGGAACTAAGTCGTGAACTTTCTTCAAATGGTATAGGAACCGGCAAAATTTCCGGGATTGTAAGTTCAATGGGTTCTTCAGGAACAATCGCTTGCGGAGATCGAATAAAAGAAGAACAACCTAGAGCTTTAATTATTGGCTCCGAACCTATTCAATGTCCCACATTAATCAATAACGGATATGGTGGACATGATATCCAAGGCATTGGAGATAAACATGTTACTTGGATTCACAATGTTATGAATATGGATGCCATGGTAGCCGTAGATGATGTGGAATCGAAAAAAGGGTTACAGTTTTTAACTGATCCTGTGGGAATGGATTACATTTCCAAATTGGGAGTTAAAAGTGAAGATGTTGAAATGATGTCTAAGATATTTGGGATATCTGGAGTTTGTAATCTTTACAGCGCAATAAAAGCAGCTAAATACTATGATATGACGGAAAACGATACCCTCTTTACAATTGCAACCGATAATATTGATCGATATCATACAGTTATGAAGGAATTGGATGTCAAATATGGCAAAATGGACTCTTGTGAAGCAAAATTACGATATGAAATGCTCTTTAAAGGCGTAAAAACCGATTGGGTTCAGGAAGGGACCTATGCGGTGAGGAAAAGATGGCATAACTTAAAATATTATACCTGGGTAGAACAACAGGGGAAATCAGTTGAGGAACTTAATTATACAATGACAGAGGAATTCTGGCAAGAACAAAGGGATAAGATTAAAGAAACAGATAAATTAATGACAGCATATCGACACAGCGATGACTAATTAGATATTTACAAATATCATTAATTAAAGGGGCAAAGATCAATACTATTGCCCCTTTATTAATCTAAAAATATCTTCCGAATACTTCAGGAACTGTAGAAATTTTATCGATTAATCCGCCATTTGTTCCCGAGAAAGCAAACCCATTTTCAAAATCGCCAATTGAAGCTGAATAAAGGGCTTTTGCAATACAATAAGGTGCTTTCTTAAAGTCACATGTTCTTATACATTGATAGGGACAATTAAACGGTTTTTTTATACCTCGCTGAACATCTTCTAAAAACTTGTTTTTAACTGCTCTACCAGGCATACCAACCGGACTGTTTATGATTTCGATATCTGATTCCTTTGCATTGATAATCGTATCCTTGAAAGCGGGATGGGCATCGCATTCTTGTGTTGCAATGAATGAAGTACCAACCTGAATGCCATCGGTCCCCAATGAAAAGAGTTTGTCGGATTCCTTTTTTGAAAAAACACCACCACCCGCAATAAGTGGAATATTTTTATCTTTTATTGAGGATAGAAATTCTTTTATCGAAGGAATAACCTCTTCTAAATAATTATTATGATTGATATCTAAAAAGTCTCGCTTGAATCCTAAATGTCCCCCAGCTTGTGGACCTTCAAGAACAAAGGCATCAGGCAGTCGATTGAAGTACCTCAACCAGCCCTTTATTATTACTTTTGCTGCCTTTAAAGAGGAGATAATTGGAACCAATTTTGTTTGTGAATGTTCAGGAACCAAACCAGGTAATTCTAATGGTAATCCTGCACCGGAGAAAATAACATCAACACAATTTTTTACAGCTGTTTTAACCATATCGTTGTAATTAGATAAAGCTACCATGATGTTAACCCCAATGATTCCATTACTTTTTTTTCGTGCTTTTTTAATTTCATTTTCCAGGCCTTGTAAATCTGCTCCTCTTAAATCCTGCTGATAATTTTCAGCCTGAAATCCAATGCCTGCTGTTCCAATAACTCCTATTCCTCCAGCGTTTGCTACAGCCGATGCAAGATTTGCCAAAGAAATACCCACCGCCATTCCTCCTTGAACAAGTGGGACTTTCGGTATCAATCCATTTATATTTAATTCTTTTATAGTATCACGCTCCATCTTGTAAATTGACTATTGGTCACATCCGAAGTATAACATAATTTTTTGATTTCTTATATTTGGTATACTAGAAGAAGTGTTCAAAATAATTTTTTCAAGTTATGAATGATTGTCTAAAAAAACTAGACTTGATTTGATGAGGTGAATGAAATGAAAACGGGTCTAAAACTGACAAAGTTTAGAAAAGTGAAAAGCACCATTCCTGGTGATATCATCATTACTAAAGAGATGCAATCACCAGTGATTCAAGTGATCGACTATAATCAAGATAAAATCCTTGGAAACTCGGTTGAAACAGTTAACGGACTTTTTAATATTCCAAAAGGTTTTACAAGATGGATAGATATTCAAGGTTTAGGAGATAAAAAGGTTCTTGAAGATCTTAAAAAGGAATTTTCAATCCATCCATTAATAATGGAAGATGTGGTGAATATACCACAGAGAGTCAAGGCAGAATTTTTGGGTGATTACATTTTTTTAGTATTGAAAATGTTTTATCAACAAAAACAGGATGATTATATTGAAGAACAGGTTAGTATCATTTTAGGAAATAATTATGTCATTTCTTTTCAGGAAAAATCTGGTGACTGCTTGGATTCACTTAGAGAAAGACTTTATCATTCTAAAGGTATTATTCGTAAAATGAATGCAGATTATCTTTGTTATGCCATTTCAGATACGATATTTGATCATTATTTTTCATATTTGGAATATTTATCCGAAATTATTGAGGATCTGGAGGAAAAAGTAACGTTAGTAACTGAAGAAAGGGAGCTGAGAAAGATTCATGAATTAAAACATACTCTGATCTCTTTAAAGCGTGAACTTTGGCCTACCAGAGAATGTCTCAATCAACTGGTCAAAGAAGAAATCCCATTGATTAGTGAAAAAGTGAAGTTTTATTTTAGGGATTGTTATGATCATATACTTCAAACCCTTGAAATCACAGAATCTTTAAAAGAGTTGACCACAGAGCTTTTAAATATTTATTTATCCGTGCAGGGAAACAAGTTAAACGAGATTATGA
This sequence comes from uncultured Thermotogaceae bacterium, assembly GCA_964403295.1. Lineage (GTDB taxonomy): Bacteria > Thermotogota > Thermotogae > MWEM01 > MWEM01 > JASUTC01. The sequence continues at coordinate 23,313 of CAYOFT010000017.1, forward strand.
AAGTACTCACCATCATTTCTACAATCTTTATCCCACTTTCATTTTTGGTAGGTTTGTATGGAATGAATTTTGTGAATATTCCTGAATTAGAATTTAAATTTGGATATTATATACTGATTGGTGTAATGACAATCATCACTTTAAGCATGCTCTTGTGGTTTAGGAGAAAAGGATGGATTGGCAAGAAAGACAAAAAGAAAAAATAATGTGCTGTTTTTAAATCTGCTAATGTAGAAATTAAAGGAGGATACTATGGAAAAACTGATCAAAGAAGGAAGAGATTTTCTTAAATCAAACCGGTTTGAATTATTAGCAAAAAATATTGAAAGTGATCAAAATAAGGGAGTTCAACAACCTCCCCTTGAAAAACCTGTAAAAGACGGCGAAACACTCATCGATCTTCCTGATCCCAAATCCGTTCAGTTTGAAGAAAGGGATATTGTAGCAATATTCGAGAATCGAGAAAGCAGGCGGTTGTTTGATGATTCTTCACTCTCATTGGAACAACTTTCTTATCTTCTATGGGCAACTCAAGGGGTAAAATCGATTATGGGGAATGGTTACGCAACCAAAAGAACTGTTCCATCAGCAGGGGCGAGACACCCTTTTGAAACGTACTTATGGGTTAAAAGAGTGGATGATTTGAAAATGGGATTGTACAGATATGTAGCGCTTCAGCATAAGTTGTCTTTAATCCATGAAGGCGATTACACCACGGACATGACACAAGCAGCCATGGGTCAAAAATTTGTTGGAGAAAGTGCTTGCACTTTTGTTTGGGCGGTTGTCCCTTACAGAGGGGAATGGCGTTATCATATCGGTTCTCATAAACCAATGTTACTGGATGTGGGACATGTCTGTCAAAATTTATATCTTGCCTGTCAATCTTTGGGACTTGGAACCTGTGCCATTGCCGCTTATTTTCAAGAACCTCTTGACAAACTTTTTCAATTGGACGGGGAAGAGGAATTTTCAGTTTATCTGTCTCCTGTTGGGATTTTGAAAAAACAAATCAAATAAATTTTGATTTATTTCTCAAAGGTTTTTTTCAATTCCGGATCAAGGGGCTTTTCTTGACGCTCTTGATAGTTTATAAAAAAGTGTTATAATAGAAGGGGAATGTTATTGGGGGAAGTGTTTAAAGCACTTCCCCTTTGTCATCTTGACGGGTATTTTGGATGTA
>CAYOFT010000018.1:0-23682 GCA_964403295.1 uncultured Thermotogaceae bacterium
ATTCCATGTCTTTACCCATGACAATTGAAGTACCCTCTTTCATGGAATTTTTGTATGCTGTCATGATACGCCAGAAGCGGTAGAAATCCGGATCCTGAGAGAATGCTTCGGCATAGATTTCCAAAGCTGCTGCATCCCCTTCTCCACGCAAAACTTCAGCAGTTTTATTGGCTGCGGCAATAAGAATTTCGGCATCTTTTTGTGCTCTGGCTCGAGTATCTTGAGCTTGTCTTTCACCTTCTGCTCGAATTAAGGATGCCTCCTTATTTCTTTCGGATTTCATTCTGTCAAAAACCGCTTGTGCATTTGCTGGAGGAAGGTCTGTTCGTTTAACATCCACATCCAGTACATCTATACCATATTGAACTAATGTTTTTTCAGTGGCATCGGTTATTAACTGAAGTGATCTTCTTCTTCTTTCCGAGATGATATCTCCAATATAGAGTTCTGCGAATTTATCTCTCAACGTTGAATAAACAACATCGTCAAGCCTTGTAATTGCAGAAGTAATAGTTCTCATGGTTTCTATGAATTGCTGCGGTTCGGATATCCTCCACAAAACATATGTGTCCACTTCTAATCTCTTTTGATCGGTGGTTAAAATGCTTTCGGGCGGAATATCGTATAACTGGATTCTTTTGTCCCTTGTTATGATGGTATCAATAAATGGTGCTTTAAAGTAAAGGCCAGGTTCAATATTCACAGTGAGAATTTTACCAAACCGCGTTCTAACAGCTAGTTCAGTTTGATCAACTTGATAAGTGAATAAAGCAAAAACAATAAAAAACAGGATAAAGATGACTAATGTCCAGATAACCTTTTTCATTTTGTATCACCTCCGGAGAGAATTCCATCCAGATCGAGGAAATTTAAGGTTTCGTTCTGTTCGTTGAAAAGTAATATCTTTTTCGCTTCGGGAAGGATCTCTTCCATGGTTTCGATGTAGAGTCTTGTTCTTGTTATGTCTGGGGCTTCTATGTATTTATCAAGAATATTGACAAATCTGGCTACTTCACCTTCCGCATTTAATATCTGGACTTCCCTGTATGCTGAGGCATCCTGGACAGTTTGCGAAGCCTCACCCTGGGCTCTTGGTACGATATCATTGTAGTAGGACAACGCTTCATTAATCGTCTTTTCTTTATCTTGTAAAGCGCTATTTACATCATCAAATGCAGCAAGAACCTGATCAGGGGGATTCACTTCCTGAAGTCGAACGTTCTCTATCTTTATACCCACTTGGTATTTGTCCAATGCAACTTGAATAGCTTGCATTGCTTCTATGGCGATAGCATCCCTATCACTTGTTAACACTTCATTGATAGATCTTTGAGCAACTCTCTCCCTGATCATGGCTTCAGCAACGTATTTGACAATTGTGTCAGGATCTTTCACGTTGAAAGCATACAATTCAGGTTCTTTGACCCGGTATTGTATGGCTGATTCCACATCAGCAAAGTTGTTGTCACCAGTCATCATGAGTGATTCTTTGTCCACATCCGCGTATCTGCCCGGAGAAGTTGTTCTGAAGCCGATTTCAATTTTTCTTAGCGTTAAAACATCCACTATTTTAACGGATTCAAAGGGAGCCGGTAAATGGTAATTAATTCCAGGATCATCTGTTCTCACAAATTTCCCGAATCTTTTAACCAAACCCAATTCCGATGGCTGTACTTGATATATACCGGTTGCAAAGTATATTCCAATGATAATTAATATCACCAAAATCGAAAAGGTACTAATAAATTTTTTCACCTTTTCAATTGTTTCTTGGCGTCTTTCAAAATCTCCTTCCATTCTTACACCTCCATGTTATTTAGCATTTCGGTAATCCAAAAAGCGTTGTTGCGTTTTCGCATAAAACCTCTTCCACATCAAGTATTGGTATGTTTTTTGTTTTTGAAATCTCTTGAGCAACATATTCTACATAAGACGGCTCATTTCGGTGTCCACGTCTTGGTACCGGTGTTAAATATGGGCAGTCTGTTTCAATTAAAATTTTCTCAATTGGTAGCTTTTTGAGGGTATCTCTTAATGAAGTATTTTTTTTAAAGGTAATAGGACCACCGAATCCCAAAAAAAGATTTAAATCTAGAAATTGCTTGGCATGCTTGTAATTTGATAAAAAACTATGAACCACACCACCTGCTTTAGGAACTCCCTCAATTCTTAATATCTCAACTATCTGTTCATAAGCATCCCGTATATGTAAAACTATTGGTAAATTTACTTCTTTTGCATAGTTGAGAAATCGAACAAAGCATTGTTTTTGTTTGTCTTCAGAAGAATAATTTTTATAAAAATCCAAACCGATTTCTCCAATTCCAACCACTTTGTTCATTTTTGAAAGGTCTGTAATAGTTTTAAACAAATTGTCTGTTAAATCTTTCGCATCATGGGGATGAACTCCCACAACAGCAAAAACCCGCTCATTTTTATAAGCTAATGATACAGCCTTTTGGGAGGTTTGAGCATCCACACCGATTTCTATGATAAATTTTAATTTCCCGCCCAGTGAATCAAGGATTTCTTGCCTGTCTTCATCGAAACGTTCATCCCAAAGGTGGGTATGAGTGTCTATCCACATCTTTCTTCAGCCTTTCATCAGTTTTGACAGGTTCTCTTTATAAGGGGGATATACGATACCTTTTTCTGTTACAATCGCAGTAATATTTTCTGCGGGTGATACGTCAAATGCCGGGTTATAAACGGAAATATTTTCCGGCGCAACTCTTTCTCCTTTGAATGTTGTGATTTCTTCATGCGATCTTTCTTCAATGGGAATTTCTTTTCCGGATGGTGTTTCCATGTCTATCGTAGGGGTTGGGGCGGCTATATAAAGCGGAATTCCAAATTCCTTTGCTAATACAGATAATGTCATTGTTCCGATTTTATTTGCTGTGTCACCGTTTGCAGCCACCCTGTCACAACCAACAATCACTGCATCCACCTTTCCTTGGGACATAACCACACCTGCCATATTATCACAAATCAATGTAACATCCATCCCAGCTTCGGATAACTCAAAGGCAGTTAATCGAGCTCCTTGATTGTAAGGACGTGTTTCGTCGGCAAATATTTTAAAATGCCAACCTCTTTCATGCCCAAGATACATTGGTGCGGTTGCAGTTCCATATTTGTAAGTTGCCAATGCTCCTGCATTACAATGGGTTAGCAAACCATCACCTTTTTTTAAAAGTGTTAGAAGGTTTTCACCGATATTTTTACATATTTCAACATCTTCTTTGTTGATCAGCAAAGCTTCTGACAGTAATTCTTTTTTTACTTTTGAGATTTCTTTCTTTTTGTTTTTTTCAGCAATTGAAATCATTCTCTTGATTGCCCAGTCCAAGTTTACAGCAGTTGGCCGAGCTTTCACGAGGTATTCACCATTATCCCTTAATCGGTCCAATAATGCTTCTGAGTCTCCTTTAAAGTCAAGGACTGATAAATACATTCCATAAGCAGCTGTTATACCAATTAACGGAGCGCCTCTTAACTCCATATCTTTGATGGCATGGAAGACATCCTCGATTGTCTCGCGATTGTTGTAAACGATCTGGTTTGGAAGTTGTCTTTGATCTAAGATTTGTATATGGTCATCTTTAAAAACTATTGGTAATAATTGTTCACTCAATCCACTCACTCCTTATTAATTGTCCAACCATCTAATTAATGCTAAATCGTGTTTATGAGCTAATAATTCGTTGTGAGGGACGACTCTGATGCTGTAATCATAACGACCTCTTTCAGGTAATTTTGCCCTTCCTCGATAAATATAGGTATTGTGAAGGGTTTGTTTTTCTAATTCCATAGGAAAAATGTCGTATCCTTCCATCTCGTTATGGATGTTGTATCTGGCAAAGTAAAGTTCAACCGAGAGATATTCAGGATCGATGTCACCTGCAAACAATGTAGCTGTAAAATCAATTTCCATATCTACAGGTATTTCGTCTCCTTGATTGTATTGAGTTTCAGTATTTATTCTGACAGCTTCCCATTCTGCTTTTATTTTTCGTTTCCAGGAGGACAATTCTATGGCGTTTTTATAATCCTCACCTTTTAATCGTTGTCCATATTGATATGCCGGAATATATAGTTTATTCAAATAATCAATGAGCATACGATGTGTATTAAATTCAGGGATACAAGTTTCCATTGAGTGCCTCATCATCTTTATGAATCCACCCGGTAGTCCTTCTTCATTTTTTTCATAATATAAAGGGATAATTTCCTTCTCTAGAGTATCGTAAAAGCTAACAGCATCAACGGTATCTTGAATATTGGTATTCTCATATTCTCGTCCATCACCTATAACCCATCCGTTGTCCCCATTATATCCTTCTACCCACCAACCGTCAAGAACACTGAAGTTGACACCTCCATTGACGGGTACTTTCTGTCCGCTAGTCCCGCTTGCTTCATGAGGCCTTCTTGGAGTATTTAACCAAATGTCTACTCCCGAAACAAGATAACGGGCAACTTCCATATCATAATTTTCCAAGAATACGATTTTATTTTTAAACGGATCTTCTCGAGTGATTTCATAAATCCTTTTTATAAGTTCTTGACCGGGTTTATCTGCAGGATGTGCCTTTCCTGCAAAGACAAACTGAACGGGCCGTTGTGAGTTTGTAATGATATTCTTCAACCGATCGATATTTCTTAATAAAAGAGTTGCTCGTTTATAAGTGGCAAATCTCCTAGCAAACCCAATGGTTAGTGTATCAGGATCTAAGATGCTTTCTATTTCACGGAGCTGTTCGATGGTCTCTCCGTTTCTTTCCCTTTGTAATTTTATCCTCTGATGGATAAACTCAACCATAGATTTTTTCATTTTATTCTTTACATTCCATAAGACTTTATCAGGGATATCTTCTAACTTTTTCCAGAAATCTTTGTTGGGGATACTGAATTTCCAATCTTGAAGATATTCATCATACATGGACCTCATATCATTATTCAACCATGTTTCAAGATGAATACCATTCGTGACATGGTCAATTGGGATTTCTTGAACGGGAATATCGTACCATGCGTTTTTCCACATTGCTCTGGAAACCTCACCGTGTAATTTACTGACCCCATTTCGCCAAGCTGTCATATTCAACGCGAAAACGGTGAGATTGAACAGATTATGGTCTCCTTCTTTTTCTATTCCCAATTCCAGGAATTCTTTACGGGAAATGGATAAGCGACTCCAAAAATGCGCAAAATATTTCTCCATCAAATGCAAAGGGAAAGCATCATTACCAGCAGGAACAGGAGTATGGGTTGTAAAGACTGTTTTAGCGCGAACGGCTTCCAACGCTTCAAAGAAAGTTAAGGATTTTCCCTCTACCAATTCTCTTATTCTCTCTAATGCCATGAAAACTGAATGACCTTCATTCATATGCCAAACACTTGGCTTGTATCCAGCCATTCTGACTGCGCGAACACCTCCTATTCCCAATAATATTTCCTGTTTGATCCTCATTTCCTGGCCGCCACCATACAGTTGTGAGGTGATCTCTCTGAATTTAGGTGGGTTTTCTTTAATATCTGTATCTAATAACAAAATGGTTGAACGCATGATCTGAACTTTCCAAACCTTGGCAACAAGATTGCCATCTGGAAGAGGTACGGTTATTTTGATTTCTTCATTTTGTTCATTTTTTATGGGAACAACAGAAAAATCTGCAAAATCATATTCTGGATAATCAGATTCCTGCCACCCCTGATTGTTGATCTTTTGCTGGAAATAACCGTTTCTGTATAGTAAACCAACTCCCAATAAAGGGATTCCCAAATCACTGGCAGATTTGACATGATCACCTGCGAGAATTCCCAGACCACCTGAATAGATTGGCAATGATTCGTGTAATCCAAATTCAGCTGAAAAATAAGCAATTAAGAAATTTTCTTTTTCGTTGTCATCAAGCACTTCGTTTGAGTAAAAATAGGTCTTTTTATCCAAAATATACTGATTGAATTTTTTAAAGACTTGATCATATTTATCCAGATATTCTTCAGAGTTGGCTGCCTTATCCAACCTCTTTTGGCTGATGTGCTTCAGGAATCTGACGGGGTTTCTCTGCACAATTTCCCAAAGATAAGGGTTCATATCTTCAAATAAAGAACGAACTTCCGGATTCCAAGCATTCCAAAAGCTATAAGCAATTTCACGGAGCCCTTTGATTCTGTCTGGTATATGAGGGACTACCGAAATACTGTTGAATGTGTTCATGCTTAACCTCCCTAAGCAATATTGGCTTTATTATAGCATATACCATGACTTAGGATTTTTGTTCATCTAGGTTTTCCTTTTCTTTTAAAAAGAGTTGAAAGAAAAAAAGAAGCAGCCAGAAGAAGAATGATCATAGCACCTGAGGGGATGTTTAAATAAAATGAAAGCCATATGCCGGCCAAGCTGATCACCATTCCAATCAAACTGGATAAAATCATTAGCTTTTTCAAATTAAAAGTAAAACTTTTAGCAATGGCAGTTGGAGTAGTCAGTAACGCAATAACAAGTATAATCCCCACGACCCGAATTAAAACGACAATACTTAAGGCAATGAGTAAAAACAAGAAATAATCCATAAAAAGTGTATTCATGCCTATTACATAGGAGAACTCATCGTCAAATAAATAAGACAACCACCTGCTGAAAAACGCGACAATCACAAAGACTGTAAAAAGCACCAAACTAAGAATAACATACAAATCAAAACGGGTTACAGTAAGTATATCACCAAACAAATACGATGCCATGTCCGGTGGATAACCAGGAGAAAGGTAGATAAATAAGATACCCAAAGCCATCCCAGTTGACCATAAAATACCGATCATTGTATCCGTATTGGTATTGGTTCTTCTTTTGATAGAAGTAATTAACAGAGAAGATCCAGCAGAAAAGATAAGAGCCCCCAGTATAGGTTCAAATCCCAGCCAATAACCCAAACCGATTCCACCAAAAGCGGTATGGGCTATGCCGCCACTCATCATCACAAGTTTTTTTTCTACGACGATTGTCCCAATGATGCCACATACTATACTAGCCATTATGGCAGTGAGTAAGGCGTTCTGCATAAACTGGTAGTTCAAGATAGCTTCAATCATGATAGAGCTCCTTATCTTCTTGAAATACTCTATGGGGTACACCGTGTGCTATTAGATCCACAGGGCAACCAAAAGTATCATCAATGACCTTCTGAGTTAATTGTTCTGAGCCATGGTAGTGAATTTTTTTGTTTAAACAGGCAACAGTATCAAAATAAGATGAAATAGCACCCATGTCATGGGTTACAATTAGAATAGTTATTTGCGGGATTAAATCGTGAAGCAGCTGATAAATTTGATTTTTAGTTTGTGTATCAATACTGGCTGTAGGCTCATCTAACAACAGTATTTTTGGGTCTTTCACCAACGCCCTTCCGATCAATACCTTTTGCAGTTGTCCACCTGATAATTGACCGATTTGTCTCTTTTTTAATTCCAACAAATCCAATTCATTCAAAATGTCATGTGTTTTATTGATATCTTCCTGGGAATATCGTTTGAAAGGGAGTAGATGATTCTTTAAGGTACCGGATAAGATGACCTCTTCAACTCTTATGGGGAATTTTCGATCAAACTGCGCTGCTTGAGGGACATATCCCAACCACCCCTGTTCTCGCGCTGCATTCAAGTCTTTATCAAAGATTTGAACTGAACCTGAATCTGCCTTGATTAAACCTGTAATAACCTTTAAAAGAGTTGTCTTTCCGCCACCGTTTGGTCCAATAATTGCCGTCATTTCAGATGCAGGGAAATTTACCGTTATATCCGAAAGCACCTGAAAATCGCCATATGATACATTAACGTCTGTTAATGATACGGCATATTTACTACACATCCTATTCTCCCAAAACTTCAAGAAAGATTTGACCCATTTCGCGTAAATTGTTCACATAATCAGGTGATAGAGGATCTAATTGCAAAGCCTTTCCTCCGATTTCATGAGCGAAGGACTCTGTTTGGGAACTGTCGATTTCAGCCTGATAAAAAATGACCTTATAGCCATTCTTTTTTGCCAATTCAACCATCTCAGCAATTTTTTTGGGTGTTGCTTCTTTACCGTTTTCTTCCAAAGCATACATGGTTAATGAATAATCATCTGCGAAATAACCAAAAGAGGGATGATAGCAAAAAAAACCGCTGTTTTTAACTTGAGAAAGCTTTTTCTTCAATTCTTCATCAAGTTGTTTTAATGCATCGATATATTCATCTGCGTTTTGTGTATAATCCTTACAGTGTTGAATATCAAATGAACATAAATGATCTTTTATGGATTCAATCATGCTGATAACCCGTTTCGGAGAAAGCCAAATGTGAGGATCTCTTGTTCCACCCTCAAAAAATCTTGGATCATAAACTGAATCCACTTCTTTTTCCAGATGTACGATCTCCACATCCGGAGCGTTTTTTGCAACCTTGGGCAAGATATTTGACTGTTCTGCCGGTACTCCGATTGTAAAATAAACTGCGGATTTTGTAAAATTGACGATTTGTCTTGCTGTCGGTGCATAGTTGGAAGGACTATATCCCGGTGGGATGATGACTGTTACATTCACCAAATCCTTTCCAACGGCTTCAACAAAAGTTTTTTGAGGTACAACGGAAACCGCTACATTTATGGCCGAAAAAAGTGTTAATACGCACAATAAAAGGAATACAGATAGAACCGATTTTTTCATTTTTCTTCGTCCCCTTTACATTTTTCACATAAACCTGTGAAATAGAAAATATGTGAATTGATTTGAAAATGATGTTCTTTCATAACAACCTCTTCCAAGGCTTTAGCTGCGCATTTGTCAAATACCTGAATATCCGAGCAACGTTCACAGTAAAGAAAATGCCTAAATTTCTTTTTACAAAAAAAGAATCTGACTGTTTTACCAAAGGAAGCAGATTCGATGTAATGCTTTTCTTCCAGAAAATCCAGTGCACGATACACTGTTGACTGGTCCATTGTCTCACATAATCTTTTTTTTATTTGTCCCGTTGTCAAGGGTTTATCGGCCTTTTTTAAAACATCATAAACCATTTGACGGTTTTTTGTAAATTGCATTTCACTCCTACTCTGCGAATCATTCGCGAATATTTATATTATTCTATCATATTTAGTTTAAAAATGCAAAAAGGACCGTTGAAAACGGTCCTTACAGTGTTCATATGAACATAATTTTATGTTTTTTAGGTGAGATGATTGGAATTATTTAAAATTCTCATCCTCTATAGCTTGAACTTGTTTATAGGCATTTGTGAGGAAATCTTTTTTAAATTCAAATCCCTCAAGAAAATCTGTGTTAAGCCATCTATCCAACATGTCAATAGCTTCCTGAGGTGCCAGTTTCCACCCGCCCATGGTTAGAATATTTGCGTTGTTAATCACTTTGCACATCTTTGCCGCATAAGATCCTTCAACTACAGCTGCATATACTCCTTTAAATTTATTGGCAACAATAGACATTCCCATGCCAGTACCGCAGCAGAGTAAACCTTTCTCATATTCTCCGGATTGAACCTTTTTTGCTACTTTTGGGGCTACTTCATAATAAGCCTGAAAATCTTCAAGCGTTTGCATTCCCAGATCTTCCACTTCATATCCATTTTCGATTAAATGTTCTTTTAGGGCTTCTTTTAATGGAAAACCGGATTTATCTGCACCAACAACAATTTTTTTCATTCTTTTTCCTCCTTTATTTTTAACAGCAAACTTTTATTAAGCGATCCTTTACGAATAAAAACAGGCGGGGTACCCACGGGAGAAGCTATGAGATGTTTCCCACCTTTAAAAAGCGTTTCGTCCCAAAGATAGATCCATTCATCTTCCGGCAGAAAGACTTCATGCACTTTTTCATCCGGTTTAAGAACTGGACTAATCAAAAGATCAGGCCCCAGTAAGAATTCATACTGAATATTCTTAGTCTCTTCCGAGGGATAATGTGTATAAAGACTTCTCATAAAAGGAAGACCAGTTGTTGTGTTTTCTTCATTCAATATTTGAAGATATGGTTTAAGTTTAACGTGTATATTTACCATTTTTCTTAGGTGCTCCAAGGCTTCGTCATCACAATCGAATTGGCAATTCAGATCCGGCCGGTTTCCTTCATGAGAGCGCATAACGGGAGTGAAGGCTGCCAGTTCAATCCATCTCATGAGAAGTTCTTTAGAACGAATGATTTTCCCCAACTGATTATCGAAAGTTGTATAACCTCCAATATCTGAGTGACTGATGCCAAAGCCGCTTAATCCCAGGGATAATGCGGCAGGGATAACAGAAGGAAGCCCGTCGTCGATGCTCCAGTCTACCATTTGATCTCCATTCCACATCAACGTTGAATATCTTTGTGTAAATGAATATCCTGCTCTGGTAAAGAAGACGACCTCTTCAATCTTTTCACATTCTTCCAGGGCTTCACGATTTAAACGTGCCCATAAAACAGGAAATTGATTGTGAATTAAAGCGGGGTCTTCACCTGAATACAATGTGCAATCGCAAGGGAGGTATTCACCGAAATCTGCCATCCACCCTGACAATCCGATGGCAATCATGTTCTTTTTGATGACTTCCTTAAGCCAATGATAAGCCTCAGGATTCGTCAAATCAACCATTGCGGCAGGGAATGTAGTGACTTCTACCAAATAATTTTCTCCATTTTGGTCTTTCACAAGAAATTCTTTTTCTTTCGCCTCTGTATATAAAGCCCCTTCTATCGCAAGGAAAGGATTGATATAACCCAGGGTTTTAATCCCTGAATCGTTTAACTCTTGAATGGTTTCTGGGAGATTAGGATACATAAATTCTTCAAATTGCCAGTTCCACATGAGTTGTTTCCCAAAAGCGGTGATTCTTTTTCCTTCCCAATCCTGAATCCAAATTGCTGAAATTTTGACTCCTTTGTTCAGTGCATTTTTGATCTTAGGAAGAACTACTTTCGTTCCTCCTTGAAGGCCCAGTATCATCCCGTCAAATACCCACTCGGGTAATTTGGGTTGAAATCCAAAATACTTGGACTGTTTTTTGATTACGCTTAAAAAATCCTTGCCTGAGCCAATTACAATCTCTTCAGGTATATTCCAGCACTCTATTTGAGAATGATTCTCATGAGTAAAGTCAAATTCCATATAACTGGTGTTATTGACATGGCAAAAGATATTGTTAGAGGTGATAAAGGATGGCTGAGGGTAATAAGTGCTGTACCAATCGCCTCCAGCCTTGTCAAATTTGTCTGCAAAAAAAGTCAGAATTTCTTTTTTGTTTCTTCCCACCCCTTGTTCTGATACCCATAAAGGTACTTTACTCCCCTTTAGGTTTAATCGAGAATATTGCTCACCACAACCGTAAATGGCTTCATCGTTGCTTGAAACCAAACGAATCCAAAAACGATTATATTGTGACTCATCAGTTTGAATATCCATTTTCAACAGTTCTTCTTCATCAATCTGGAAGTTGATGCAAACCTTAAGTGATTCATGGAAAAAATGAATCAGGGCTTGTGTTTGATTGGATTCGATAACTTTAAAGTTTATTAAAGGTAATTTTGATTCCAGTTCAGAACTGATATCAAAATTACCGTGATACATCTCATACTTGGAAAAACCTTTCCCTATGAAAAAGGCTGGCTTTTCACATGAATGATGGATAATTGCCTTGCTGTTCAAATTAATCTGTAATTCATGATTAGTTTCAATGATAGTTAACATTTTCTCAGCCTTTTCTAGCAATAGCCTTTTTTGCAGCTGCAACAATGTCTTCTGCGGTCATTTTATATTTTTCCAAAAGAAAATCGGTTAATCCCACTTCTCCAAAGTGGTCCCGAATACCTATTCTTTCAAGGGGTACGGGATAGTTTTCAGAAAGCACTTCGGAAACCGCACTGCCCCAACCGTTGATGATGCTGTGATTTTCTGCAGTTACAATAGCCCCCGTCTCTTTTGCCGCTTTGATGATCGTTTCACTGTCTACGGGTTTGAGGGTGTGCATGTTCAAAATTCTTGCGTTTATACCCTCTTTTTCCAATATTCCAGAAGCATCCAAGGCGTTTTTAATCATTATTCCACTGCAGATAATGGTGACATCTGTTCCGGATTTGAGCTCATGGATTTTCCCCAACTCAAATTTGGTACCCTTTTCATAATATTGATCTTTGGACTTCCTTGCCAATCTCATATAAACCGGACTATCAATAGCAGCTATCTGTGGTAGTAAAGCCTTTAACTGGACACCGTCAGCGGGTTCAACAATTATCATATTCGGGATACCCCTGATTAATCCAGCGTCTTCAACACTCATATGGGTACCGCCGTTTAATTCCGCAGTAACACCCGGATCAGTACCCCCTATTTTTGCGTTTAACTTGGCATAAGCAATTGAAATAGCAATTTGATCTAACACTCTTCTTGTTGCAAAGGGTGTAAACGAATGGGCAAAGGGTATTTTCCCTGCTACGGCCAATCCAGCGGATACTCCAATCATATTAGCTTCAGCAACACCTACATCGATAAAACGATTAGGATATTTTTCTTTGAAAGCTGTCGTCCCGGTGGCTTTCATGAGATCAGCTTCCAGCACAACGATTCTTTCGTCTTTTTCCGCCAGTTCTAATAGTAGTTCAGCATAAATCTGTCTGAGTTCCTTTTCGTTTACCATTCTAAACACCTGCTTCCTTTAATTCATTTACAGCTTTTTCCCATTCTTCTGTGGATACCTTCATATTATGACAACTGAGCTTGTTTTCTGCGAAATAAGCTCCTTTTCCTTTAATTGTATTGAGAATAATCATTGTGGGTTTTTCTTTGATTTGTTTGGCTTCTTCCAAAGCATTCGTAATTTGTTCCATATCGTGTCCATTAATAGAAATGACATGCCAGCCAAATGCTTTCCATTTTTCAGTTAGAGGTTCTAAAGAATTGATCTCGTCCGTTGTACCGTCGATTTGCATCTTGTTGTAATCCTGCAATACTGTTAAATTATCTAATTTTTTTGTCGGAGCCAGCATAGCTGCTTCCCATATTTGGCCTTCCTGACTTTCGCCATCACCAATAATACAGTAAACTCTTGAGGCTTTTTGATCAATTTTCTTCCCGATGGCAATACCAATGGCTGCAGATAATCCCTGCCCTAAAGAACCGGCTGTCATGTCTATACCGGGCGTGAGGATTCGGTCACAATGAGAGGGGAGATTGGTATTGGGTTGATTCAGAGTATCCGTCCATTCTTTGGGAAAGAATCCTTTATCAGCCAATACAGCGTATAAAGCCGGGCCACCATGACCTTTTGAAAGAACAAAATGATCGCGATCTTCCCATTTTGGATTTTTTGGGTCAACTTCCATGGTATTATAATAGAGAGATACCAGGGCTTCAATGATGGAAAGTGAACCCCCGATATGTCCTACTCCTAATTTACCGATCATTTCAATGGTCAAACAGCGAATGTCGGTAGCCTTTTTTTCCAGTTCCTTTAATTCAGTTTGATTCAAAGCATTCACCTCTTTAATAGATTTTATTTAAAAAATTGATTAACTCGTTTTTAGTGAATTTTTTAGGGTTCAGTGTTGCGATGGGAGCTGATAAAGTTGTAACTGCCAGTTTTTCAATCTCAGACTGTTTGATACCCAATTCACTTAAAGTTGTTGGGGCTTTTACTTTCTTCATAATTTCTTGCATCTTTTGAGAGAATTCTTCAACAGATTTTAAATCAAGGTATTTGATCAAATCGTTCATGGGCTTTTCTAAAAAATAATAATTTTCAACAATTAATTCTGGAAGGGCCAAAGCGCATGCAAATCCATGTTCCAAACCAAATTCATTGGTGAGAGGAAAACTCAATGCATGAAGGATGGTTGTCCTGGTTTGAGCGAATGAAATACCGGCAAGAAGACTTGCATAAAGTAGTTTTTCTCTAACCTCATAATTTTCGGGTTCATGGACAGCCGTTTCCAAATTTTCAATGATCAATTTCATTGCCTCTTTGGACAACAATTTAGATAGCGGTTGAGTTGAATCAGCCCAATAGGCTTCAATAGCGTGTGTAAAAGCATCCAATGAAGTAGAAGCAGTTACTTTTGAAGGCATTGAAAAAGTCAATGTGGGATCCAGAAAAGCTTGATCCGGCCAGAAATATTCTGAAACTAACGGTTTTTTTTGTCCTCTTTCCTTATCAGTATAAACACCCACGTTGGTAACTTCACTGCCAGTTCCGGATGTTGTTGGAATAGCAATTAATTGTGTAGTTCTTTTTTCTATTATTTCCCCCTCAAAAAGATGGTCTTGAAGCATATTGTTTGTATCAACTAAGCAGGAAATCGCTTTTGCTGAATCGATGGCGCTACCACCGCCCAATCCGATAATGGTTTTCGCACCTATTTCTTTGGCATATTGTGTACCGTTATTGACAGTTGTGCAAGATGGATTTGGCTCTACATGGCAAAAATCGTAAATATCGCTATACCTTCCGATAGATTTTTTAACCTGATCCACCAAACCTATTTTTTTTAAAATTGGATCACTAACGATTAAAACTGGTGTTTTGACAATCTTTTGTGACAATTCTTTTATTTTATTTTTACCGAAAAAAATTTCAACGGGCAGAAAAAAACGATAATTCATGATCTTCCTCCTTTAATTTCCTTGGTTGTTTTGGCGTTGATTAGTCCCTTTTCTTCTTTGCAGCAGTATGATTCCCATTGTTGCAAATAAAACTATAATCATACCGATAATTTGAATACCCCTTAATGTTTCTCCCAAAAGGAAGAAACCAATTAATGATGCAAAAACAGGCATAATCAACAAAGTGATTCTCACTATCCAAACAGGCAATATTCTTAGATTATAGTAATAAAGGATATAAATGGCCGTTTGCATGATTCCTGTATAAACTAGAGAACTTATTAATACAGAATTTTCTTTTATCGTCTGAGTCGGTAACCTTCTTTCAAAAATTGTAAAAATCAAAAGAAAAATAATGAATGTAATCAGATTGTTATAAAATGCTACAGTTGTATCTCTAACCTTGATTCGTTTATCGGTTTGAACGGATTTGATGATGAAACCATTCAAGGCAACAAAAAGAGCACTGAGTATGAATAAAAGGTCACCGATACCGTTAAGTTTAAAGTTTGCGAAATCAATATCAATAACAAAAACCGTTCCTATTAAAATAAACAGGGTTAGGCCCCAATCTGTTTTGGTAAAACGCTGCTTAAAAATTAAAATCGAGATGATATTGGTAAACAAAACATCTGATTTCAACAATATTGCTGCATTTGAGGCGGTTGAAAGCTGTAAACCCAAAAATGCTGTGATATCTAAGGAAAAGCCTAAAATTCCTATTAAAAGGAGTTTTGGGAACACAGCTTTTATTGCCAAAAGATTTTTTTGATAGCCTTTTATGAAGATAAAAATCAGGAGAAATATTAAAGCCAACAATCTAACGGTAACGCCAACAAACAAAGGAGATAAATGGAACAAAGAAAATCTGTTAGCAACGTAAAAACTGGACCAAACAATATTCAGCAATAAAAGAGAAAATACAGATTTTGAACTCATACTGGTTTAGATCAGCTCTTCCTTCAGTTTGTCTATCTCATCCTGGCTTATTCCTTCACATTTTTCTCCCTTTCTTCGTGCTGTCAGATAATCGATCATTTTTCTGTGATTATCCGGATTTAATGGGTATTTAAGCGCTGCCCATATCCCCAAAGCCATTAAAACAAGGGGTACAAAAGCGATGATGATTCTAATGGTTAGTAAAACTGATTCCGGTTGAATGCGTTCGACTGATTTTTCCACTCCATTTTCAAGAATGATTTCCGGGTTGAGATAACCGGTTATCCCCAAAAGGAAGGTTACAAAAGCAACAGCAATACCTGAAGCGAACTTCCGAGCAAAAGTAATAATTCCACTGAAGGAACCTTCCCTTCTTTCTGAATACGCCAATTCACCTACATCTGTTACATCACCAAAAAGCGTATGTGGAATAACAGCAGCTGCACTAACACCAGAACCAATTAATGCGGCCAAGATGATGACTAAGTATAAAGGTGCGCCTTGAGGTACAAGGAATATTAATAAACTTCCCAAAGCCCAAATGACGGCTCCTATGATAAATGCAAATGTCTTACTCTTCTTTTTGGCAATAAAGGCATAAAAAGGAATAAACAATATTTCAACGATTAAGAGAACCCCTAATACCATAGAAAGAGCAGCCGGTTCTAAAACATAATACTTCATATAATATGCAAAAATCATTGAAACAATATCCATGCTTAAATAAGCGGCAAGAAACATCAACAATAAATACCTAAAGGATTTTATCTTAAATGGATCGATAAACATGGCTTTGAAATTAACCGTTCTCTTTTGAGGTTTAAAGTCTTCACGTTCTTTTGTTGAAAAAAACACACCAAACCACGGAAGTGAAAAAAGCAGTCCAAAAACTGCAGCCATAACAATATATCCTGTTCTTATGTCAGCAAATGAATTAACAATAAGCATCGGTATAACTGCACAAATCAAAGATGAGCCAAGAGAAAAGGCCAATCTTATTGAATTGACGGAAGTTCTTTCGTTGTAATCCAAGGAGATTTCGGCTGACATGGCTTGATAGGGGACCATGACCATCGTTACAACGGTGTTGAAAAAGAGATAGGCGAATAAAACAAAGATAAATTTCCCGGTTTGTGTATCAAAATCGACTGGATACCATAAAATAAAAAATGATATAAAAATCAAAATAATACCGGCCAGAAAATATGGCCTTCTTCTGCCTAATTTCGATTTAGTACCATCAGTAATGGTTCCCATAAAGGGATCAGTGACTGCGTCCCAAATCTTTCCGATTAAAAATACAGGTGAAACGTAAACCATATTCAGGCCGATTACGTCGGTTAAAAACAAAGCAAAGAAAAAATTAATGATGTTAAAAGCCCCACCGCCAAATATATCTCCAGCACCGAACAACAATTTCGTTTTTAATGAAATTTTCCCGTGAATATTGTTCTCTTTTTTCATCCTCTACCTCACAATCTCCCATTTATTAATATGAGCCAAAATTTCAAAGGGCTTTGTATAATCACCGTAGACAACGGAAATATGATGAGCGAAACCGTTATAAACAACCTTTTCCAATAATTCTTTTAAGGGAATGTTGAAACGCGTTTTCATATAGGTACCACGCAATTCTTTTTCCATAGGATAGGCTTCCCCTTTCCCAAGCAACAACCTTGTTTTTCCTCGGGCAGTGTCAATTCTGCAAAATGATATTTCTCCAGATTTCATAACGAAATCAGCAGTTACGCCTTTTCCTCCTGCATGATAAGAATCCAGGGAACAATTGCAAACGCCATTTGTTAGATTGCAGGGAGCGACACCGCAATGCCATAACAATGCGAAGTCTTCTTCCAAATTGACCTGAGAAAAATCTGCCATGAATGGGGTTTGTGCGCCGATAGCTTCATGAGCAATCATGCTCATTAAACCTTCCACATCACCCTCACAACCAAGCAAAAAACCTTTGGACTGTAAATAGGACATGGATGCGCAAGGTGCAATACCAAATTCTGCAGCAAATTCAGGCCAACATCTTATGGCAAGCGCGTCTACTTGGTTTTCTTGCATAAAGTATTTAAATTTTGCTGACAATTCAGCCACCTTTTTTAGTTGTTCGGGAGTAATGGCATGAACGTCAAAAATGGTTTTCAGCTCTTCTTCAATTATTTCAATTTCTTCCTTTGATGTGTTGGCATTTATGACTTCTTGAAGTTCATAATGATCAAGAAGCATTCCAGTTTCTGCATAAGCACCGAGTTCATCCACACCAACATTAAAAAAACCTCTGGCTCTGTAGCCTAAAATGCCTATATGATAGGAACTTAAAGCGGTTTTAATTTTTATTGCATTAATCCAATCCTCATCAATATCCTGAGAAACTGATACATAAAAGGCATCATTTCCACCTTTATAAAGATTGGAGGCATTGAGATTAACACCGCAAACAGAGTTTAACCTTATTTTACCACCGTTATATGGTAGTTCAGGAAGTCCCCAAAGTAAGATGGGTTTTTGTACTGTTTTATTAATGATCAACGCCAAATGTCCTAAATGAAAGGTTCCGCTGATGATTACTACACCATCAATATTTTCCGAAAGTAATTGTTCAGAAGCCTTTTGAGCATCTTCTGGTTCGATTAAGGGCTGTTCAACAAAAATGAATTCAATGTCTTCTCTTTGAGAAATTTTCCGAATGATGTCATCGTATAACTTTCCGGCAGTTAAATAATCAAAAGTCTTTCTGACTAAGCAAACCACTCCAATTTTTGTTTTTCTTTTCATTTAATCACTCCATATCTTATTTATATATTGCGCCTGTATCATAAAAAAGTCTTTCTAGTGCCAGTGCTAAAGGTCCGATAGCCTTGCATTTGTATTCAAGGCAACTGGTGACCACCTTATTTTTAACTGAATCATTGCAAAGCATCCGTTCAATTTGATTGATTAATTCCTTCATTAATGATTCGTGCTTAAATAGCTCTCCAAAAAATATAATTCTTTGAGGATCGAGCGTTTTCATAAGATTGATGATACCGGTTGCCATATATTTAATATTATCATCTATAATCTTTTGGATATAGGGATCACCATTTTCATAAGCTGAAAAAATCAACGAAGTGTTGATTATGCTTTTGTTTCCATTACAAAGCTGATAAAGAATAGGCGTGTTTGTTTCGTTAAACGCCATCTGAACAGTATTTTTCATTCTTCTGGTTGAAACAACCGCTTCCAAACAACCTTTTTGCCCGCAATTGCATTGGGGCCCATCAGAATTAACAATGATATGTCCAATTTCTCCAGCTTGATTTTCAGAACCGTAAATGAGTTTTTTGTTAATTACAATTGCAGCACCAATTCCTGGGCCATGTTTAATAAAAACAAAATCATCGATGTTTTTTCTTTTGGAACAATTGATTTCTGCCAACGCTAAGGATCTTACGTTGTTATCAACTACAACCGGTAATTTTAAGGTTTTTGACAAAAAACTACTCAACTCTACTTCTTTATCCCAAATCCCATAAGCATCGACGCTTTTACCTGCAAGAGGATCGACCTTCCCAACGATACCAACACCAATTCCCAGGATATTTCCTTTTGAGATATCCAGTTTCCATAAAACATCTTTAATGTTGTCTATGATTTCGCTTAAAAATGATTCGGGAGAAAGACTTGCATTGGTTTGCAGTTCTTTACTTGAAAGGATACTGAGATTGAGATCTGAAATAGCAACCGTTGTAATATCTTTTTCAATATTAATGCCTAAAATGAATTTGTGTTTTTTTTCAATTTTTAAAAGAATCTTTTTTCTACCAGCTTTCCCATTTCTATCTTCTAACCCAGCTTCTTTTAAAATCCCTTCATTAAGCATTTCAGTGGCGATAATAGTGATTGCACCAGGAGATAGACCTGAAATCTCTGCAATATCTTTCCTGGACATCGCAGTATGATCGCGAAGTATATTTAACAATACAGATCTATTAACTTTTTTAATTGAGTTTAAATCCATAACTTTTTTTTTCATTTGTACACACCGTTAATAAAATAGTGAATGAAACATGTCAAGAAATAGTATACCAGAATACCTTAAAAAATTAAAACACTAAATTTATTTCTTTATCTTTGAAAATACCGGATTTAAGTTGATTATTATGAAATAACTAAAGAATTCTTTAATTAGCGCTAATATCCTTTTATATTCACTGGATTTGTTTTTTGATTTTTCTCTTTTTCTCTTGTATAATAAATCTGTCATTTATTTAAGCTCTATATTAATTCATCTATAAACCTTAGAAGGAGGTATAGTTTAATGAGAAAACTTTTAGTTGTTTTATTAACAGTGTTGTTTGCTACAATGATGTTTTCACAAAGTATTAAAGTATTGGCATGGGATGATGCACATTCTCAATCATGGAATACTTTACTGAGGGATTTTGAAAAGGCTACCGGAATCAAGGTGGATCTTGAATTGATTCCATCTGGGTCAATGCTTCAAAAAACATCTCTTAATGTTACAGAAAACAAAGCCAACTACGATTTAGTAGCGATTGACGAAGGAAATGTTGCCAAATTTGGAGACCTTTTACTTCCCTATTCTCAATGGCCAGAAGGAAAAGTTTATCCAAAAGTAGGGACGAATGACATCCCCGCTGCAATATTTGCAGCTGCTGAATGGGGTGGACAATTAGTAGGTATTCCTAACAATGGAAATATGTACATCTGGATGACCAGAGAAGATCTCATCAATGACAAGGCAAACAAAGAAGAATTTTTCAAGCATTTTGGTTATGAACTTCAGGTTCCACAAACACTTGATCAGTTAATGAATATGTGTGTATTTTTTGAAACAAAAGGAATTTATGGCTTTGCTCCATTTACTGCAGCCAGTGAAGGGGCCACTTGTGAAGCGGTTATGTTCTTTGAATCTTTTGGTACCAGCGTACTTGAAATGGTGGATGGAAAGTATGAAGTTGCTCTTGATAGAGCAAAGGCCTTACAAGCGATTCGATTCTACAAAGAATTGATGAAATTCTCACCTCCAGGTGCTTTGAGTATGGGACACGCGGAAAGAATTGGAGCCTTTAGTGATGGTTTGGTATTCTCAATGTTCCAATGGCCTGGAATTGTTCCTTCCCATGAAAATGTTGATGAATCATTAGTTGCAGGACAAATCGTTTACAGTGCACCGCCTGCTGGACCATTTGCCAGAACAGCCGTTAGAGGTTGTTGGATTTTTGGTATACCAAAGGCTTCTGAGAATCAGGCAGCGGCAGCTGAATTTGCATACTGGGTCAATAATTACGAAGTTGGCTTGGAATTAGCAGAAGAAGGCATGACTCCTGTCAGAACAGATTTGTTGAACGAACTCTCAGGTGAAAAACCATGGTATACCGGTATGGCAGAAGCCGGACAGTTTGCAGTTAGCAGACCAAATCGATCGGTTCATTATCCTGAACTCTCTGAAGTCATCAAAAACAATTGGTTGGGAGCTGTAACAGAAAGAATTACACCAGAAGAAGCAGTAGAAAATATTGTTACAGAATTAAATGCATTATTGGAGTCATATGAGTAATAGCAACAATATTAAAAGGCTTCCCCTTCGCAAGAAGAGGGGGCCTTTTTTATACTTTATCTTACCCGCTGCACTGATAGTGGGTATTGTTCTAGTTTTTCCAATTATTTACGGATTTGGTCTTTCTTTTTTTAATTGGCCTCAAGTGGATGATGGGACAAGAGCTTTTATTAATATTAAAAATTATATAGAATTATTCAGAGATAACCAATTTTGGCATTCTCTCTTTTTGCAATTGGGATTTATCTTTATTGCCATACCAATAGAATTAATCATTGGCTTTTTTGTGGCAATTCTGTTTAATCACGATTTTCCCCTATCCGGGTTTTTAAGAACGCTACTTTTGCTTCCCGTTTTTATTTTACCCATCTTGTCAGGTTTAACTTGGAAACTCATGTTGCAACCCCGATACGGTGCTATCACTTATTTACTTTCTTTGTTTGGAATGGAATTTCCTCAAGGGATCCTTTCTGATCAATCCCTGGCATATACAGCGGTGATTATTCAGGATATCTGGAGGATGTGGCCTTTCATGTTTATGATTTTGTATGCCGGTATTACAAGTTTGCCTAAAGATGTTATGGAAGCCGCAGAAATTGATGGAGCTGGTTTTTTCAAAAAGACGTTTTCCATTACTTTACCCATGTTGAGAGGGACTATTACCACAGCCATACTCCTTAGGACAATTGATGCATTAAGAATCTTCTCGGAAGTCTTTGTAATGACGGGCGGAGGTCCCGGTAACGGAACAATGCTTTTCTCTCTTTACATACATAAGCAGGCATTTGAATTTGGTAAGCTGGGATATGCATCGGCAATGGCAGTGATATTGATTGTTATTTCTCTCTTCTTTGCCTTTGGTTTGGTTAGAAAAAACATGGATATCGATACAATGTAGTGTGGGGTGTATAAGATGAAGATGAAAAACAGAAAAAAGATTATCAAATGGATTGTTTTTATATCGGCACTGATCATTGTATTGCTTGAATTGTTTCCGATATGGATTATTATATCCAGCGGGTTCAAACGGGATTTGGATATTCGAAACAGTAATCCCTTTGACTTTCAATTTAATTTGAAAAGTTACGAACTAGTTTTCCAAAAAAGTGATTTTGTCCCATCAATCGGTAATTCACTCCTAGTTGGTTTGTCATCTACCATTATTTCTTTAATCTTTGGTTCGATGGCATCGTACGGTATCGCTCGTTTTAGATTTAGGGGCAGAAAGGGATTATCCTATTCTTTCTTGGTTTCAAGAATGGTTCCGCAAATTGCACTGTCAGTTCCGATTTTTATATTATTTGATCGTTTATCACTGACAGATACGCATTTTGCCTTGATTCTTGCTTATACCAGTTTTAATTTACCGTATATTATCTGGCTTTTACTTCCGTTTTTTAGTTCAGTCTCACCTTCTTTTGAAGAAGCTGCACTCGTTGACGGTTGTAATAAAAGACAGGTGTTTTGGAAGGTTTTCCTTCCCCTGACTGCACCTGGATTAGTTGTAGCTGCGATTTTTGGGTTTATCATGGCTTGGAATGAATATATTTATGCGCTTATCCTTACAGGTAATGCAACGAAAACAGCACCAATTGCCGTTAATGGGTTTATGGGGCAATACGCTCCAAAATGGGGTCAGCTTGCGGCTTCTGGTACAATAATTCTGATTCCCATTATTATTTTCACATTAACACTTCAAAAATATATCATCAAAGGATTAACTGCCGGTGGTGTTAAAGGATAATTACTTTAAAAAAATAGTTTGTTTGAGATGGAATCATAAGGTACCTCCAATATGTTATATGCCTTGATACAGCATAATAATAATATACATTTAAGACTTTTAAAAGAAACAAAATGTTAAATTATACCTATATAACGGGGCTTTAGCATTTCCGAAGACCTTATTCAGCTAATAAAAGGAGGAATATATTATGAAAAAAGTATTTTTGTGTGTTGTATTAATGGCTATCGCTGGTGGATTAATTTTTGCTGAAGAGACTATGGAAACTGCTGAGAATGAATCTCAGAAGTCGCTTGAATTTTCTAATCAGTATATCGACCTTCAGGGTGAATGGTATTTTAAAGTATACAGAAAGTACAATAAAATGTTTCAGTATTTCAACTATGGCGGTGTTGAAGTAACCTGGGAGAATCTTCAGGACGCACTATTACCGACGTCAGAAATATACACAGAATGGGAAACGGTTAACGGACCCAATGATGACTATTCTACTGGAGGACTTCTGCAGATGAATCGTGGTACGGGAATGGGCACGGAAGATGATCGTACCACTTTGACTGATTTCGATCTCTTTCCCAAATGGTCTGAAGCCTGGTTTTGTAAAACAGTTACAATTCCAAAAGGATATATTAAAGGAGAGAGTGTAACGTTATTATTAGGCATCATTGATGATTTGGATGTGGTATATGTTAACGGTACCCCGGTTGCTGCAAGCGGGTTTATTACACCTGAAAAGAAACGATCTTCTCCTGCAAGTGTTCCTGATATAGGCGGCTTTACGCCGGGTGGG
>CAYOFT010000019.1:0-23556 GCA_964403295.1 uncultured Thermotogaceae bacterium
TGGGGATCATCTACCAGCCAGAACAATTTATCCGAATACTGAACACCCCCAACAATACCTCTTTGAATGTCTTTAAACTTGGGGAATGAATCCAGGACAAAACCCTTCTGTGACGCATCAAAAACACTTCCCCTGATACCATCCCGGATATCATCGTTGAATGCCCCGATAGTTGTTCCGGCAACAGCTGCCTGAACCATCCTGGAAATTTGAGCGTAGTATTTACCTTCATCGGGTGCCATCCAATAGTCTGCTGCCACGGCATCACCCCAGCCTTCACCGTATAAAACAGCTGAAGGGTTAAGAGCATAAATCTGCTCAGCTGCTGCATGCATGGTTTGCAAGTCAATAAACCCCATCTGGTCAAACCGGAATCCATCCACGTGGTACTCTCTGACCCAGTAAGTCAAAGTATCCACAATATATCTTCTCATCATCGGCCTGTGGGAGGCAATGGTGTTTCCGCAGCCGCTTTCGTTGATAAAATCCCCGGTTTTTGATATCTTATAGTAATAATAGGGAACTGCCGTATCAAAGGGGGAGAGTTCTCCCAAACCGTAAGTATGTGGGAACACCATATCCATGATGACACCGATTTTGTTGTAATGGAAGAACCTTACCATTTCTTTCATTTCCCAAATTCTTGCCAATGGATTTTTTGGATCGGAAGCATATCTTCCCTCAGGAACGGTGAACAAATAAGGATCATAGCCCCAATTGTAATAGTCTTCAAAATCCTTGCTTAACTCATCCCCGGTGTAAAAGTCGTAAATAGGAAGTATGTGTACATGAGAGATACCCAGGTCCAACAGATGATCAAAACCTGTTTTGATCCCTTCCGGTGTACGGGTTCCCCTTTCAAGCAAACCCATATAAGTATTTTTTAAAGCAAGGGTTACACCTGAATCTCCACTACCTGTCATATCCGCAATGTGAATCTCGTAGATGATGGCATCTTCCGGAGCTTCCAATTGTTTGTAAGTATCAGACTGCCAGCCATTGGGATTGGTCTTTTCAAGATCAATAACCGCACTCTTTGTACCATTTGCATAAGTGGATACGGAATAAGGATCAACACCGGTTACCTGTTCCCCGTAATGGGTGTATTCATAAAGATAATAATAACCGGATAAGTCTCCCAAGACTGCGGTTTCCCAAACGCCATCTTTATCTATCGTCATTTCAATTGTTTCATTGGGAGTATCGGATTCAGGATCTTCAAAAAGCAACAAACGAACTGATTTTGAGGGGGGAGACCAGACTCTGAATGTGGTACTCCCTTCGCTGTAAATCATTCCTAATGGCTTCTCAGAATAGTACTCATCCAAAACCCCCATCATGATAACCCGTTGGGGGGCATAACCTGTAAGATTGAGAAAAACTTCCCCTGAAATGTCTTCCAGTGTTAGAGGATTCTCAAGCTCTATTTCAAAAAACTGGGTAATGGAGATGTCAGTAGGATCTACTTTTTGTACGCTTTTAACCTTCTTTTCAACACCGTCAACGGTTACACTGACGGTTTCCTCCCATGTATTGGTATCAAAGGGGTTTGTGGCAAAGGCTCTGATTCTAGTCCGGTCAATTGCTCCAGAAAAAAAGATTCTTGGAGACGTATCGGGTTCTTCAAAATAGACTTCCTTTACCCCTTGAAGGAGCCAAATTTCAGTTACACCTTCATCTGTTTCAACATATCTGTCTTGTGCAACATCCTTTGCAGCCCAGTTGCCAAGTCTTACCAAAAAACCAACTTCCGATAAATCCTCCGGTATGGTACAGTATGCGACCTTTCCGTAAACATCATCAGAATCAAATTCATAAGCAGACCCGTTTAAACCAGGTCCCCAGAGCCACAAGTCCCATCCTTCATAGTTTCCATCATATCGATGATAATGAATAATCATATCTGTTGAAGCCATTAGCATTGAGAACATAACTACCATTAAGACTATCGAAAAAGCAAATTTTTTCATATCAATAACCTCCTATGAATTGGATATTACAATTATACACCCAAACCGTCTTGAAATCTTTTACAATAATGCAATCAACTCTGAATACTCTCCAAACAATTAAATGTTATATACTATGCAAGAACCTGGATTAACTTCCTGGTTTTTTAAGGAGTGAGTAACATGATAAAAGAAATTACGAAGATCTTTAATTTTGTTAATCCCAAATTGAGCCGGGTTTTCGTCCCGTTTATTCTAAAGCATCCCAAATACATGAGAAATGCTACTAAACTCATGAAGAATTTTGAACGATGTGAGAAAACCCGAGATAGCATTTTGAAAGAAGAAACTGTTATGGTTCCGCCCATTCTCATTCTTAGTATCACCCACAAATGCAATTTGAATTGTTTAGGGTGTTTCGCTTCTGCTGTTGGTATTTCTTCATCCGATCAATCCAAATTCCACAAAAAAGCACTTTCTATAGACGATTGGGAAGGAATTATTACACAAGCCAGGGAACTGGGAGTTTACACCTTCCTCATCGCAGGGGGAGAGCCCTTTGTTTTTGATGGATTATTGGATTTATGTAAAAAGTTTGATGACAGCCTCTTTCTCATTTTCACCAACGGTACAGCCATTCGAGAACAGGATTTTCAACAACTGAAAAAAATGGTTAATACCGGCATTCTGGTGAGTGTGGAAGGCTCCGACCAGATGACGGATTTAAGAAGGGGCCCCGGTGTTCATGAAAAGGCAATCCAAACAGCGAAAAAGCTTGGGAAATCAGGTATCTTAAGCGGTATTTCCGTCACGATCACTAATGAAAATTACTTATACTGGATGCAAGAGGAAAACTTGGATATGTATATTGAGGATGGGCTTCATATGGGCTTTTTTACAGAATACATTCCCGTAACTGCTGATCCGGCTTCAGCGATCAAAAAAGACTCCGTTTGCTCAACCAGTCATCAACAAACCGGTGCACAAAAATGCTTAAATAAAGACCAACGATTGGCTTTCAGAAAACAAATTTTATACTATAAAGATAATAAACAGATGTTTATCATTCACTCACCAGGAGATGAAGAGTTGTTTGGAGGATGTGTATCATCCGGAAAAGGTTTTGCACATATTAACGCCTTTGGTGATTTGACACCTTGTCCCGTGGCTGACATTGCCACCCATAATCTGAAAAGTTCAGATTTAAAAGGTGGCTTGTCAAGTGAGCTCTTTACACAGTTAAGAAAAAATGGTGAAATGCTTGAGAATATTGACGGTCCTTGTGCATTGTATGAACACCAAGAAGAACTGGAAGCATTGAGAAAAAAGGTTGGTGCTTATCGAACCGGTGTATAATGGGGAAAATGGTGGTGATTTTTTTGAAGAAAACAATGGTGTCTGTTCAAATCAGGAGCGTTCCCGGTCATGTTGAAAGCAATTTAAAAAAAGCAACCAACATACTCAGCAACTGTTCTATACCCTTTGATTTTCTTGTTTTCCCGGAACTTTTTGGTACCGGATATACTTGGGATGAATCATCAAAACAAGTGATGATGGAAAAACAAAAGTTGATTGAGGAGTGGCTAAATGAAATTTCTTTACAATACCATTGTGTGGTTATATCTGGTATTGGAAGATATGATAACAGTGCATTTTACAACTCGACTGTCATTTACGATAAGGGAAAATTTGTTGATTATTATGATAAAACGCATTTGTTTCGGGGTGAAAAAGCGCTTTTTCAAAGCGGGAGTGATTTTAAAGTTTATCATCTATCCGATGTACCTGTGGGTGTCCTCATGTGCTATGAAATCGGTATTCCCGAAATTGCAAGAATAGTTGCCTTAAAAGGCGCTGAAATCATATTCGCACCATTTGCCTATGGCAGGAGCCGATGGGTCACTTACGATACGCTAACCAAGGCAAGGGCGATTGAAAATGCCTGTTACATTTGTACATCTTCCACACCCGGTGCTCATGAAACGTATGATTTTTTGGGACACAGTAGAATTATTGCACCCTCAGGAGAAATTTTATGTGACGCATTGGACAGCGAAGGCTGGATAGCGGCAGAGTACGATTCTGAAGTGGTGGAGCGCTTTCGATATAGGGAGGATGAGAAATCCTCGGGTTATTGGAGGAATTATAGAGGGCAGCTGTTTGGGGGATAAAATCATGGAAAAGGAAATAACAGAAAAGGTCAAACAAGCCATTATCAGTGCCAATACACAAATTAATAAAGAAATAAAACCCTTTATCGACAATTACAACGGACCGTTTTCCAATGTGCTTCAAGATAATTATCATATCAGCAAATCAAAAGGCCTTCCTCTATGTCAGGATACCGGGATGGTGGAGTTTTTTTGCTTTCTTGGTATTAATTTCCCTCTAAACAGGCCCTTACAAGCTGTTCTAGATGAATCGGTCTCCCAGGTATATACCCATTCTCCTTACAGATACTCCACCGTTGACGATCCGCTTTTTGAGAGAAAAAACAGAATGGATAACACCCCGGCAATCGTTCACGTTCATCTGGTTGAGGGAAGCAGTTTGGAGATCCTATTTCTTCTAAAAGGGGGAGGCAGTGAAAATCTTTCCAGATTGTATATGATGGCACCATCTGCTTCAAAAGAAGAAGTGGTTGAGCAAATTGTCAGTCACATCGAAGAATCAGGGGCACGGGCATGCCCACCCTTGAAAGTGGGCATTGGGTTGGGAGGAACATCTGAAAAGGCCATGCTGTTGTCAAAACTGGCATTGACTTCTTCGATTTCGAAGCAGCATGACGATCTGCATTATGCCGCATTGGAAGAGGAAATTAAAAGCCGAATTAATAAACTGAACATAGGTTTTCAAGGTCTCAGGAAAGGCATCAGCTGTTACAGTGTCCACATCCTTACTCATCCAACCCATATTGCCACGTTGCCTTTGGCCATATCTGTGGACTGTTATCTTTGCAGAAACGGGCGTGTTTGCTTTGAAGGTTGAAAAATTACATGCTGGAGATTCAATTGTTTACGATGGAGAAATGATTATCATGCGAGATGCTGCTCAAAAGAGATTAAGTCAATTTCAAGAACGTCCCCTTGATCTCCCCATTGACTTAAAGGATAAATTTGTCTTTTATGCCGGCCCGGCAAAAACACCATCTAATTCGATAATCGGTGCCATTGGACCCACAACCAGTGCCAGAATGGATAAATATTTGGAAATGCTCTTCAGCTTCGGCATAAAGGCTACCATCGGCAAAGGGGAGCGTTCTGATTTAGTAAAAGAACTATGCCGAAAATATAACGGGGTTTATTTTCTGGCTCCCAGCGGAAGTGCTGCTGTCCTTTCACAAAGCGTCATCAAACATGAAATTCTTCTGTTTCAAGAACTCCAAAGTGAGGCGATTCAAAAAGTAATTGTTAAAGCCTTTCCGCTGATTGTTGCCGTAGATTCATTGGGACATTCAATATGGGATTGAAATTATTATTTTGTTAACTTGAAATTTATCTTGAAAGGTGTATAATAACTGCCGGTTTTTTCAGACTGGAGAGTGATTTTTTTTATGCATGCACTAATCGCTTTAATTATTTTTTCAATCGTTTATGTGTTTATCATAAACGAAAAGATCAACCGAACGATTATCGCCATATTGGGCGCTGTAATGCTCTTCTTTCTTAAAGTATTCGGCCATTCTACAGAAGCCATTTCCTCATACATCGATTTTAATACGATCTTTTTGTTGGTTGGAATGATGGTGCTTGTTTCCACTACAAAGCAAACAGGTTTTTTTGAAATGTTGGCGTTCAAGATACTCAAAAGTGCAAAAGGTTCGGTTTTCCGGATTTTTCTATATATCAACCTTGCCGTTGCCTTCTTTTCAGCCTTTTTGGATAATGTTACCACGCTGCTTATCTTCATCCCCATTACTTTTGCCGTCATCGATATTGTAAAAATAGATGCTTTGTTTTTTATCCTCAGCGAGATTATCGCCTCAAACCTAGGGGGAACCGCAACTCTCATCGGTGATCCTCCAAATATTCTCATTGGAAGCGCTGCGAAACTCTCCTTTTTGGATTTTCTAAAAAACTCAGGAATTATCGCTGTAATTTCACTTGTCATTGTGATGGCCTTACTCATGCTGTTGAATAGAAAGAAACTCAAAGAGCGCTTCGATTCATCCATCTTTCAACAAAGTGCCAAATACGATAAAAAAAAGCTGAAAAAGGCCGGTATATTATTGGCCTTGACTATACTTTTATTTGTTTCTCAGGAATTTTTAAAGGTGGACAACTCGATGATCGCCCTTGGAATGGGATTTTTGTCCGTGCTGATCCTAGATCCCAATAACGTGGAAAAGCATTTAAAGGAAGTAGAATGGGAAACCATATTTTTCTTCATAGGTTTGTTCTTACTTACCGGTGCGTTGGAAGAAACCGGGATTTTAAATACATTAGCACATTCATTGGAAAGTAATTTTGGTAGTTCACTTATGATATTCCTGCCCGTTATGTATCTGGTTGCATTTGTTTTCAGCGGCTTCGTAGACAACATTCCTTTTACAGCTACGATGATCCCGGTTATTAAACATTTGCCTGCTTTAAATCCCACCGTTTTTGCCGATCTTTCTCCGGTTTGGTGGACCCTTTCTATAGGCGTCTGTTTTGGAGGTAATTTGACACCAATAGGAGCATCAGCAAACGTAGTAGCTCTTACAATGCTGAAAAAATATTCGGGGAAGGAAATCTCTTTCGGTGGTTATCTGAAATTCGCTTTCCTTCCCTCTGTTATCAGTTTTATTGCCGGTTTATTATATGTTTTTATTCGATATGTTTAATCATTAGAATAAAGGTTCAAATCCCATTTCATTCCAATACTTTTTCATTCTGTCATCGTACAACTTTTGAATCATATCCCGGTGTCCTTTTTCCCACTGACTCAGATGATTCAGGACGTATTTTTCACCCTCTTCATCTGTTTCTTTGGCAGCTTTTTCGTAAAATTCCATGAAATCATGCTCAATTAAAAAAGCCATGCGCATGACTGATATATCAGATGCCAATTCAGCGTGCCTGCCTGCCGGTAATTCCGTTTCTTTTCTTGAAGTAAAAAAATCTTCTTCTTCCGGAAGAACATCTGATGCGGTAATCTCCTCGCCTTTTTCAGTTTTTTCTATGAGCATACTAATGTAATCCACATGCTCACCTTCCATTTCAGCCAGATGCTTAAATGTTTCCTTCACCTGTTTGTCTTTTACTTTGTCAATTTGACCGAGATAAAACGATCTGCCATCTTCCTCTCTTGCTAATGCATACTTTAAGATTCCAAGTATCTTTGACATCATTTATCCCCCTTTTAATTAAGTTATACATATATGACGAAAAAAGAGCCGAAAAATAACACTTTTATTTTGGGGTGAGTGTCGCAAATCGGCTTTAAATCATAACTTTCCAAAGCTTTAAATATGTTATAATACCATGATAATTAATAGATCATTAGAACGGAGGGCTTCGATGAGTTTAAAAAATTTCTATGTAACCACACCGATTTATTATGCAAATTCCGCACCGCATATCGGTTCAGCTTATACGACAATTGTTGCGGATATCATCGCAAAATACAAGCGATTCTGCGGATATGACGTTTATTTCTTAACCGGCACAGATGAGCATGGTCAAAAGATCCTTGAATCTGCAAAGGCTGCAAACAAAGATCCACAAAGCTTTTGTGATTCTCTCGCAAGTAAATTTGAACACCTTTGGAAGGAAATGGAAATTTCAAACGATGATTTTATCCGAACAACTCAAAAACGCCATGAGCAAGTTGTTCAGCATGTTGTTCAAAAACTTGTGGATAAAGGAGATATTTACAAAGGTAAATATGAAGGACTTTACTGTGTACATGATGAGGCATTTTGGACGGAAGAAGATGCCATCAAAAAAGACGACAAACACTTTTGTCCTGAATGTAATCGTGAACTGAGATGGTTTTCAGAGGAAAATTATTTCTTCAAACTGTCAAAATACCAAAACAGTTTGCTAAAATTATACGAAGAAAAACCTTCTTTTGTTGAACCTGATTTCAGGCGAAATGAAATGTTGCAGATTATAAAAGGAGGCCTTCGGGATTTAAGTATCTCGAGAACCTCTTTCAATTGGGGCGTTCCAATGCCAAACGATCCCGAACATGTGATCTATGTATGGGTAGATGCCTTGATTAACTATATATCAGCCATTGGATACAGTACTGAAACAGATGAACTGTATCAGAAATTCTGGCCGGCTGATCTGCATCTAATCGGAAAAGAAATCAACCGTTTCCATTCCATTATT
Source organism: uncultured Thermotogaceae bacterium (assembly GCA_964403295.1). Classification (GTDB taxonomy): domain Bacteria; phylum Thermotogota; class Thermotogae; order MWEM01; family MWEM01; genus JASUTC01. The sequence continues at coordinate 8,270 of CAYOFT010000019.1, forward strand.
TGGCCTGCCATTTTGATGGCTTTGGAAATTCCATTACCTGAAAAGGTGTTTGCCCATGGATGGTTGACTGTAAACGGGGAAAAGATCAGTAAATCACTTGGAAACGCCATTGATCCAAGACTTTTAATGGATGTTTACGGAAAAGATGCCATCAAATATTATTTATTGAGAGATATTAACTTCGGCAAGGATGGAGACTTTTCTGAAGATAATCTAATTGGCAGAATCAATGCTGACTTGGCAAACGATTTAGGTAATCTGCTCCATCGGACAACTGCAATGATTGAGCAAAATTTTAATCGGGTTATTCCGGAACCTTTGGAAGAAATGGAAGCGCATGATATTCAACTTAAAAATCTTTTTGAGTTGGCAGTAACCAAATATCTGGATTATATGGACAATTATAAATTTACCCAGGCACTTGAAAGCATTTGGTCTTTCATCAGTTTTGCAAACAAATACATTGATTTAACTGAACCCTGGAAACTGGCAAAAGATGAAGATTCCAAAGAGCGTTTGGGAACGGTTTTGTACAATCTTTCCGATGCTTTAAGAAATATCGCCCTGTTTATCAAACCGATTATGGAAGATACTTCCAAAGAAATTTTCAGGCGATTGGGAATCAATGAAGGTTGGGCAGAATGCGATTATAATCAATTAAAATGGAGATTGTTGAAACCAGGGACAACCGTCATTAAAGAAGCCCCCATTTTCCCGAGAATCGATTTAAAAAAGGCAGAAAAAGTGATTATTATGAAACAGTCAACTGCTGCAGAAAATCAGCAGCCAAAGGAAGAAAAAGCGGAAGGGACACTGCTCATCGGCTTTGATGACTTTAAAAAAGTGGACCTTCGGGTGGCTGAAATTGTCAATGCCGAGCCGGTACCAAAGGCTAATAAACTGATCAAACTACAACTTGACATCGGCGAGGAAAAACACCGGCAAATCGTAGCCGGCATATCAAAATTCTATTCTCCCGAGGAACTTATCGGAAAAAAGATCATCGTTGTGGCAAATCTGAAACCCGCCAAATTGATGGGAATCAAATCAAATGGTATGCTGTTGGCTGCAAAAGATGAAGAAAAGCTTAGATTACTTACCGTTGACGGGGAAATCAAACCCGGCTCAAAGGTATCATGAATCGGAGGAACAAATAAATGTCAAAAAAAGATGAAATAGTGGAACAAAAACCTCTTGAAGAGAGGATTTTTGACCGGCCTTTTCACGAGGAATTAACTGAATCGTATATCAATTACTCCATGTCGGTTATTGTGGGAAGGGCGATTCCGGATGTCAGAGACGGTCTTAAACCCGTACAAAGACGTATTTTGTATGCAATGCGGGAGCTCAGAAACTGGTACTCTTCACCTCATAAGAAATCTGCCAGAATCGTTGGTGAGGTTATGGGTAAATACCATCCTCATGGTGATGCAGCTATATACGATGCATTGGTCAGGATGGCACAGGATTTTAACCTCAGAATACCTTTGGTAGATCCTCAGGGAAACTTTGGATCAATTGACCGCGATCCGGCTGCGGCCCCCAGATACACAGAAGCCAGGCTGGCAAAAATTTCAGAAGAGATGTTGGAGGATCTGGATAAGAACACCGTAGACTTCAGGCCTAACTTTGATGAAACCCTTATGGAACCCGAAGTTTTACCATCAGGCGTTCCCAATTTATTACTCAACGGTGCCTCGGGAATAGCCGTTGGTATGGCCACAAATATTCCCCCTCATAATCTGGGAGAACTGGTTGATGGCATCTGCGCATTAATCGACAACCCGGAAATTGAGATTAAAGAATTACATAAATACATTATAGGCCCCGATTTCCCCACAGGTGGAAAGATCATGGGCAAGGATATCTTAAAACAAGTTTACGAAGAGGGAACCGGCTCTATCGCCATGGAAGGTGTTTACGAAGTTGATGAGGATCGAATTATCATCACAGAGATTCCATATGGTGTTTGCAAAGCCTCTATGATCAAACAAATTGCGGAATATTTTAAAAAACAGGAAAAAAAGATGATCCGTGATATCCGAGATGAATCAGACAGAAACGGTATGCGTGTGGTCATTGAAATCGCAAGAGGTACCAACACGAAAGTCGTGCTGAACCACATCTTAAAACATTCATATCTTAGAACCACATTCCCGACAAAATTGTTGGTCATTGATGAACGAAAAAAACCCAAGGTCATGAACCTGAAGCAGCTTTTGAGCTCATATGTCAATCACAGACGAGAGGTTATCACTCGAAAAGCTGATTATGAACTGGATGCAGCCAGTAAACGTGCTCATATTGTTGAAGGGTTGATTACCGCTATTCGATCCATTGATACAACGATTGATATCATTCGTCATTCAAATGATCAGCCTGATGCCATTGAGAATCTTATGGAAACGTTGGAAATTTCTGAAGAACAATCAAAAGCCATACTGGACTTACGCTTCGGAAGACTGACTTCTATGGAGATCAACAAACTGACTGAAGAACTCAAAGAGTTGAATAAAACCATCAAAGCCTTAAAAGAACTCCTGGGAGATAAAACAAAAATCGATGAAAAGATCAAAGAATTATTATTGCAGGTTAAAGAAAAACACAACACACCCAGAAGAACCCAAATAGCCATCTCAGAAGCGGATGATGTGAATATTGAAGATCTGATTGAAGATGATAACATCGTTATTACATTAACCAGCAGGGGTTATACATTGGTCACCGATTTGGACAGTTACAGAAAACAGAACCGTGGAGGAAGAGGAGCTCGTGGAATAAGAACCAGAGAGGAAGACTTTGCAAGGCATATCATGGTTACTTCCAGACTATCAAACACCATGTTCATTACATCTCTGGGAAAGGCCTATGTGATTAAAAATTATGAGATCGAAAATGCCTCCAAAGGGACAAAAGGAAAACATATTATGTCCTACATTAATTTAGGTGAAGGTGAAGTCGTAAAAAGTGTACTTCAAATAGGCAGAGAATTTTCAGACAAATTTGATATCATCTTTTTAACTAAAAATGGTAAAATAAAACGAACCTCGCTTTCGAATTTCTCAAATGCGGGGCTTTCAGGAATTATTGGTATAAAGCTCGAAGACGATGATTACGTTGTAGATTGTGTATTGATGGATGTTGAGAATAAAGACAAGAATCTCTTTATTGGCACACTAAGGGGAATGTCCATCAAGATTCCTCTAGAGGATGTCAGACAAATGGGGAGAAATACTCAAGGGGTTAAGGCAATATCATTGAAAAAAGACGATAAGCTGGTTTCCTTATCTTGTATTGATCCTGAAAATAAAAACGCCTCCATTCTAACTATCACTAGAAAAGGGCATGGAAAGCGTACTTATATTGAAAACTACCGACTTCAGGCAAGAGGTGGAAAGGGAATTAAAAACATGGCTTGGGCTCCAAGTCTTGGCGAAGTTGTAACCGTAATGGCTGTTGAAGATACCGATGAAGTCATAACCGTCACAAAACTGGGTTACACCATTCGATTCAGCGCTTCGGATATAAGAGTTATGGGACGGGCGACCAGAGGTGTTAGAGTTGTTGATCTTGGAGCGGATGATGAAGTCAGTTCAGTAGAAAGGATAATTGTTGAAGAAGACGAATAATACTTCAAATGAGGTGAAAAAATGTTGAAATGGGAGAAAAAAAACGATTGGGTAGTTGTTGATATGAACGGGGAATTGGATATGAGCAATGCCATTGACTTTAAAAATGAAGTGATCAACGAGTTTATTTCAAAGGGAGAATTAAACGTTGCCTTAAATTTCGAAAATATGGAATATATAGACAGTTCCGGTCTGGGTGTCATCGTTTCACTACACAAAAGATGCAAGTTAAACGGTGGAAGATTGGCTATTTGTTCACTTAATGAAACCCTGTTAAGGTTATTCAAGCTAACATCCTTGGATAAAGCATTAAATTTGTACGCCGACTTTGATTCGTTAATTTCAAACGGTTAAGGAGTTTATGACTTTGAAGAGAACCATACCGATCCTGTTGATAGGGCTTTTATCCCTTTTACTATCGGGATGCTTTATCATTGAATTTTTCCTTCCGCCAATCAGTGGTGGAACGTCCAGGCTCGCTTTGTATCTTAACTATAATGGCATTCAATACACCGCTCACAGACTGAGCGGTGTAGAATGTTATATCAAAAAGGTAGAGTTAATATCAAATGGTAATCCTGTACAAGAAACACTACCCGACAAAACCTTTACCATCAACATTAGACCCGAAAATCGCGTTGATTCTTTTTCCTCCCTTCTTTCACTTCTACAGGAGAATAACATCGCCCAATATGAATTTGAAAGAGATGATGATACAGACGAATCTCTTACCAACCCGCAAATTCGAGTGACATTTGATAAAAGCGCGACTGTAATCTATACTCTTGAAAACGAAGTCGAAGAAACGACTTATGCCACTAACATTGCCGTGGAAATACCCGATACTGATCTTGTGTTGTCTATTCCAATCAAAGATGTAACAAATAACCAATACAGAAACAAAGGAAAACTGTCGCTGCCTATTGGACAGTCCACTTTGTATGTCATGCTTAATTTGCAAAATATCCCTCCTTTTGCAAATATTGATCCCCAAACATTGCCTGTAGAATTGGAAGAGGGTTTTGTGAACAGTGTTTCACTTTTACAGGGGGAGTCAACACTTGTGTATGGTACAATAGAGGACAGAAGTGAGGAAGAAAATCCGGCTTTAATTCCGGGAGAAGCGTGGAGTTTAAATTTTTATGATTATTATTTTGAAGACAGGGATTTTGTAATGTCAAGTTATCCGCTTTCGGTTGGTCTGACAGAACAATATTACTATTTTTTGGTACCATCCAATAATTACAATTCCACCATTTACATAAGACCCCCCGGCTTAGAAGATGAAGACGATTACTTGGTTGATGTTACAATAGAAGAACAGGAAAGAACAAAACTGGTAGAAAAGATTATCTATCCTCCTGAACAGGAATGATAACTGTTGATTTATTCCAAACAAACCACTGATAAGGCTGATCAGCTTAATTTGGGAGCAAAACCTTTGCCTCGAAAAGAGGTTAAAAAAAATAAGAAAAAGGGCTCGTTTAACTTCTTATACTGGTTTGTTGTTGTCATTTTGTCAGCTTGGATGGTTTATCTTAATCTCAATGTTTTCTTTGAATACACGGAAGTAAAAGATGAATATAACAAGGTAAAAGAAGAATATGAGATGAAAAAGGAAATTCTCAATCAAAAGGTTCAGGAATATGAAAGGTTAAAAAAACGATTAGATGAATACGAGCAAGAAAACAACAAATAACGTCCAAACATTCAACCATAACCAATTTGTCGTTACTACTTCCATTAAACCTCGAAAAGAAGAAGTCTTAAAGGCAATCTCTCTTTCAAAAGAATTGGATTCCAGATATGTTTCTAGAAGAAGTTTTAACAAATACAAAAATGCCAATCCATTGGATTTTTACTACGTTGTCGAAAAAGACGGATTAAGAATCAGGTGGGAAGAGGGAGAGTTTTTCTTTCACCCATCCAGTTCAAAGATGCGCATGAGAAATATTCGCAACAATCAGCGTGATCATTTGATAGAAGCATTGGATTTAAAGGGACATGAAATCATATACGACTTAACATTGGGTCTTGGCAGCGAAGCCATATTAATGGCTGCGCATTTGACAACGGGGAAAGTGTTTGGAATCGAAGCTTCAAAACACATCTACACAATTGTTAAAGAAGGGCTCCAAACTTACGAAGACCAGTCTTCCTGGGTTAATGAGAGTTTTAAGAGGATCGTATTAATCCATTCGGATTATAAGTCATGGATTAGAGCGCAAGAAAACCAATCCTGTGATTACTGTTATTGTGATCCAATGTTTGAAAATCCTGTAATGACATCTTCCGGTTTTAATCCATTACGTCCTTTTGCCGTTTACGATAAAGTATCAGCTGAAGATATCCATCAAATGAAACGAATCAGCAGAAAAGCGGTCATCCTTAAAGCATTGTCAAAAGATTCTTTGTTCAATGAAATTGAAGTGGATGAGATACGCGGCAGCCGGACAAGCGGTGTTTTATACGGTGTGATTCATTGCTAATGCTGAAAATTCCAATTATCTATGCTCCAACCGCAACCGGGAAAACATCACTCCTGTTAAAACTTTCTGAACGATTACCTTTAGAAGTATGTTCCATGGATTCCATGCAAATTTATAAAGAAATGGATATCGGAACGGCAAAACCCACCGAAGATGAGCAACGACTTTGCAAACATCATCTTATAGACATCGTCAAACCGAACGAATCTTTTGATGTGAATCAATATCGAACACTTGCCCTGGATAAAATTGAAGTGCTTAAGAAAGAAGATAAAACATTTGTTTTCACCGGTGGAACCGGTCTATATATGGATGTATTGAGATATGGCATATTTCAAGGAGTTGCAAAAGATGAAGAAATAAGAAAAAAACTGATCGCTCAAGAAAAGAATGATCCGGGAAGTCTGAGAAAGAAACTGTGTAGTATTGACCCTGAAAGCGCACAAAAAATCCACCCCAACGATACAAAACGAACAGTAAGGGCTTTAGAAGTATATGCTCTTAGCGGTAGGACTTTCAGTGAATTGGGAAAAGACCGAATACCTGATACGCGTTTTCAATTGATCTTTTTACTCCCTGAACGGGAGAAACTGTATCAAAATATCAATATTAGAGTAGAAGAAATGATTAAAAAGGGATTAATCGATGAAACAAAACGGCTTTTAAAAAAATACTCCCCCAACTCTCAGTCCATGAAAGCCATCGGATATCGGGAAACTATCGACTTTTTAACCAATCAATTTGAATCCAAAGAAGGCTATATCGATACACTCAAAAAAAACACCCGTCATTTTGCTAAAAGGCAATTCATTTGGTCTAGACGATACAAAGAAGCAATACGAATCGATATGACTGGGAAAAGCAAATCTGATATCATTTCACACTTTGAAAAAATCATTACAAGTTGCTTATCTTCTTGAATTTCTCAATCAAGTGTGGTATACTACCGTTGCTTGAATCGGAGAGGTGGCCGAGCGGCCGAAGGCGCTTGCCTGCTAAGCAAGTGAGGACTTATGTTCTCCGAGGGTTCGAATCCCTCCCTCTCCGCCATTGGCTGAGTGCTCGTAGCTCAATTGGATAGAGCGTTACACTGCGGATGTGAAGGTTGGGCGTTCAAATCGCCCCGAGCACACCAGGACAAAAAATATCTTAAAAAGAGAGGGCGATAGATGCGTCCTTTTTTTCTTTTTGTATTCATTTGTTTTTCAATATTAATATTTATCTCCTGCGATGATGCATCCTACAGCACTTATTTCCGGGGTGACTTCATTAAAGAACAAACCCTCTCATTGATTGAAAACTCTCAATATTCTCTTGATATTTGTGTCTATTCCATCTCTGATGAACAAATCATTACGGCCTTGGAAGAAAAGGCTAAAGAGGGCGTCAGAGTTCGAATCTGTACAGATAATTCCTATCCATTGAATCTAGATAATGTAACCATCGTCTATGATTCTCAGGGGCTAATGCATAACAAATACATGATATCGGATTCGAAAATTGTTTGGTTCGGATCCACCAACCTTACCAAAACCAGCCTTGAAGACCATGAAAATAATATCATCATCAGTGATGATTTGTATCTGATAGAGAGTTTTCAAAAACACTTCGATCAATGTGTTGCCGGTCTGTTTAAAACCGAAAGAAAGGGACAAGGAACGAGTACTTTAAGATTTTCGCCGGAAGAGGATTGCTTTGATTTCTTATTAAGCGAACTCTCCCAGGCTAAGAATTTGGTCTATATCGCCATGTTTGCCTTTAGTGATGACCGTATTGCTCATTATCTGAAAGTACTTTCTTCAAAGGGAGTGAAAATTTTTATTTTAGTAGATAAAGACTGGAATTTATCAAGCATATACAGTGATATTGATGATATGTCCAGGTACACTTACCTGAAATTGGATGTCTCAGAAGCATTGTTGCATGAAAAATTTATCATCATTGATGAAAAGATATTACTCACCGGCTCTTACAATTATACCGCTTCAGCACAAACAAGAAACGATGAATACATCTTTAAAACCAGGAATAAACTCATCGTTAACCGCTTCACCCAACACTTCCTTAATCTTTGGGAAGCGTCAAATCCAGAATAACCAATTCGGGCTGGCAATTAAAACGACCCGGAAACCATTGCCCCACTCCTCTCGTAACATAGATCATTGTGTTCTTATAACGGTATTGCCCGGCATAGAATTCGATGTTTCGACCATTTCGCAATTCCAACAATTCCTTCGTTAAATAGGGAATTACATATTGGCCTCCATGGATATGCCCGGCCAACACAAGATCGTATTGCTCCACAATATCCTTTTTATCCTCTAAACCTATGGGTGAATGGATCAAGAGAATGGATAAATCATGTTGCTGTTCTTCATCAATAAGGGGCGTCTGGTACAAAAAATAATGAGATTCCAGACCGGTTATTCCTATATGAAAATCTTTTATTTTTTCGTATACGGTTTCTTTGTCAACAAGTTTTATTCCCAGATTTTTAAACCGTTGTTTCATGTGAACCGGTGCGTATTCTTCCCAATTGCCAAAATTTGTATAAACAGGAGCAATTTGTTCCAACCTTTGAAAAAAAAGTTCCAAATCATGAACATCTGTCAATTTACCCAAGGCATCTCCGCCAAAGAAAATGACATCCGGGTGATATCCTTCTATTTTATCCAATAATCGTTGATGAAAACCGCGATATTTATACATATGTAAGTCTGCAAAAAAAGCAATTCGTAATTCGTTTTCCAAAGGATAAGCACTTGGGTTATCAGATATACCAATATAAGTAACAGTCAATCGATTGGGTTCTATAAAAAAAACATATATTCCGATTAAAATTAAAATAAACACTAAAACACGTGTTATCTTTCTTCTCTTTTTGTTCACTTTCTTTCCTCACTGGGTATTTCTTTTCTTTGCATACTTTTAACCCTTATCAGGGATTGCTCCAAATCACTTTCTGCAATTCTCAATTTATTCAGATTGATTTTATAATTGTTATCTGAAGAAATACATTTTTTGAGATCCAAACTCCTTCGAAGACAATTATAAGCTGCTTCCCGAACAACAAAATCAATCTCAGCTCCCGTTAACCCCTGAAGTTTCTCAGCGAAATGTTCATCATCAATCGTTGCAGAAAGAGGCATATCTTTTGTTTTGATTGTGAAAATATCTTGGCATCCTTTTTTTGTGGGTTTATTGATAAAAATTGTGTAATCAAATCTTCCGGGACGCAACAAGGCAGTATCCAAAGATTCATGCCTATTGGTTGAAGCAATGACACAGACTTTTCCGTAATCTTCTATACCATCCATTAAAGACAGTAACTGCGTGACAAATCTGGATTCACTTCTCAGTGTTTCACTGGATGACCGCTTTTGGGCAACTGCATCAATTTCATCAAAAAAGATAATGGAAGGCTGTTTATCCCGTGCATCGGAAAAGACACTTCTTAAATTAGCTTCTGATTCTCCCAGATATTTATTTAACAATTCCGGTCCTTTGATGGCAATAAAATGAGCGTTAATTTCATTAGCGATGGCCTTGGCGATCATCGTCTTCCCGCAACCGGGCGGGCCATACAACAGAATCCCCTTGTGCGGCTTGATTCCCATATATCTAAAGAGTTCCGGTCGTTTAAGGGGCAGTTCAATCACTTCACGGATACTTTGAATGACATCGTCAATTCCTCCAATATCCGAAAAGCTAACCACCGGAATATTTCTATTTTCATCGTTATCTTCAATCAGCTCACCTTTCAAATTGGGTTTAATCCCCACAGCTTCAAGCATAGCACTTCCTGAAACGGTCTTTTTATATCTTATCTGCCATCTTTTATCTGAATTTAAATCTACCTGATCCGGTAAAGCATGAAGCAGTTTTTCCACTGTCTCCATGCTGAAAAAGGGACAATGCCGGATATATTTTTTCTCGATTTCAAGTTGCAAACCTTCTCGTATATCATCTTTTGAAATAACCCAGAGATTTTCTTCCTCAAAATAGCCAAAATCAAACCAATAGACTCTTTCCTCTGAATAATCCTTAATTTCCTCCACTGAAGAAGTATCGATAACGTTCAACAAACGGCATCCCCAAAGAGAATCTGCACAATACCCTTCTCCCTCACCGGAGTCGGTTCTATAAATACCGCATCTGAAAACTCTCAAGACCTTTATCATTTCCTGATAATCCATCTGTTTGCCTTCAAAAAACATTTGAGTTGATTCCCAATCCTTGATAAGGGCTACCAGTCTTCCTATTTCTGAAGTCTTGAAAGAAAACTCCTCTTTATCAATATTAGCAATATTCATGCCGTTTAAAGGAGAAGCAACTGTATGATTTTCAAATCCGCGGATAATATTTACAGCTTCTTTGTAATACCAAGACTCTTCTTTACCAAATTCCACATAAAAATAATACTTTTGCTCGATCGTTAATCCACCCCTTTAGTCTCTTGTCTTTTTTGAATTATAGCATTATATGTACCGTTATGTTTAACGATTCTTTTTTGCATTCTACGTGAGTGACTTTCTGTGAAAGGTATCCACAAGTGGCACCCCTACAAATAACATATAGTTCTCAAACTGAAGGAAAACCCTATAATAATATAAAGTTTTTAAATCGTAGGGGTGCCCCTTGTGGGTATCCTAACAATAGAACTTTATCAGCAAAATATGTTATAATAATATTATAACAACAAACCGATAACAGGGGGTAAAGGTCATGGAAAAATTAGACAGAAGTCTGCCTGTCCCGTTGTACTACCAATTGTATAAAGAGCTTAAAAAAAAGATCCTCAATTCAGAGTTAAAGCCCGGTGATCCGCTCAGCAGTGAATTTGACTTTTGCAAAGAATACAAAATCAGCAGACTAACCGTAAGAAAAGCACTTGAAGAATTAAGCAGAGAAGGACTGATTACTCGGTCCCGTGGAAGAGGTACCTTTGTTTCACAGAGCAAACAGGAAGAAAATCTCACTGAATTGCAGGGGTTTACAGATGAAGTGGAAAAACAGGGACAACATACCAGCTCCATTGTCCTTGAAAACCGGCTTGTGGAGCCTCCTCCGGAGGTTGTACAATGCTTTGCCATTTCTGATGACACACCTGTCATATTCCTAAAACGACTCAGATTGGTGGATAACTCTCCAATGGCTATAGAATCAGCTTACTTTAACACAACTCTTAATCCCAGATTGTTAAAATTGATTCAAATGGATATGGAGCATCATTCAGTCTATAATTTTTTTAAGAAGGATTTAGGAATCGTCCTTGAATACGCGGATGAAATCATAGAAGTTCACAAACCGGTTGAAGGTGACCGGGAAATGCTGAAGATCAAAAGTGAGGATTGTGCTGTTTTAAGAAGACGCTATACCTACATAGCAGAAAACAAATGTATTGAATATGTTATTTCTCTATATCGTGGAGACAAATACAAGTTTAAAGTGCGCCTTGGGGCGGGGTGTGTGACACAATGACCATCAAACAAATCGTAGATGAAACCATTAATGATAAATTGTTCCCCGGAGTTGTTATCGGAGCCACCAATTCAAATAAGAATCTTTATTTAAAGGGTTTTGGTACTTTAGATGAGATTACACCCGTTAACATTGACACATTGTATGATATCGCCAGTCTAACAAAAGTCACTTCAACACTGCCGGCAGTTCTAAAACTGCTTCAAGACGGAGAAATTGACTTATTTGATAAAGTTTCCGATTTCATTCAATTCCCAGACAAAGAGACGCTGATTTGGCATCTTCTTAGCCATACCTCAGGAATGCCTCCTTATTCTTCGGCCTATCAGTATAAATCTTCTCGTGAGGATATTCTTCACGAAATAAAAACTGAACTCTTCAAAAATGCTCCTGGAAAACAGGTAGTTTATTCCTGTCTCAATTATATTTTGTTAATGACCATCGTTGAGCAAGTGACCGGAAATTTTGAAGACTACGTCACAAATAAAATTTTCACACCCCTTGGAATGAAAAACACCGGTTATAAACCCAATGATCTCTCCAATATTGCTCCGACATCAATAAGAAAAAAAAGATTATTAAAAGGCGAACCCGATGATGAATTGGCTTATTATCTTGGTGGTATTAGCGGAAATGCCGGTATTTTTTCCAATGCACCTGATTTACTCAGTTATGCCAGAGAACTGCTCAACCCTGAAAAGATCTTTTCAAAACAAACCATCCAAACATCAAGAAGAAGATGGACAGAAGGGATAAGTGGAGATGTTAAAGGATTAGGCTGGATGCATTATACTTATGCCTCTTCAGGCGGAAGTCTTCTATCAGAAAAAGCATTTGGGCACACAGGTTTCACAGGCACTTCCATGTGGATCGATCCGAAAAATGATTTGGCCATCATCATCCTTGCAAACAGATGTTTCTATTCACGCCATGAACGGATAGCTGAGATGTTGAGATTTAGAAGAAGAATCTCCAACACACTTGTTTCAGCACTCTCAATGGGGGGGACCCCATGAAACGGATCATCGCAACCATGTCGGGAACTTCATGTGATGGACTGGATATTGTTTACTGTGAGATCGAGGGCAATTATACCAAAACCAAATTGAATCATCATCTTTTTGAGTCGCAACCCTATGAAGGTGAACTCTCTGAAAAATTGAAACTGCTGACTTCAGGCAAAGCAAAAGTCAGTGATATAGCCAGAGCAAATGTTTATCTGGCACAAATTCAAGCAGAAATGATTAACCGTTTTATTGAAAAACACAATCTAACAGATTTGGACTTAATTGTCAGCCATGGTCAAACTGTCTTTCACGATACCAATGAACAACCTGACAATTTTTTCCCAAAATGCACATTACAAATTGGCGATGGAGATTATATCTCCTGTCTAACGGGTTTTCCTGTTCTTTCCGACCTTCGAATGAAGGATATGGCTGTTGGTGGACAGGGGGCTCCTGTGGTTGTTTATACAGATTTTATCCTATTTTCCTCAAAGGAAGAAAGTGTTGGCCTTCAAAATATTGGCGGAATCGGTAATATTTCTATCATCAACAAGGCATCAGGACCGGATGAAATACTGGCTTTTGATACAGGACCCGGGAATATACTGATTAACAAAGCATGCGAGTATTATCTGGGATTAGCATATGACAAAAACGGTGACTATTCACGAAAAGGAACTGTAATCCCGGAACTATTAGAGTATTTATGGCAGATAGAAAAAGATTATTTTATACTAACCCCACCCAAATCCACCGGAAGAGAGATTAGATATAACGATCAATATTTCATGAAAATTGTAGACTTTACAAAAGAGTATGCGTATAAGATTGAGGATATTTTAAAAACCATTGTTGAATTTACCGCACAGACCATGGTTCGTTCATATCGTGAATATGCTTATGAACCCGATATGTTAATCATATCCGGTGGCGGTTCCAAAAACCCCACACTGATCGAAGCCATCGAGCATAATCTTCTTCACTCTCAGTTAAAGCTGATGGATGAATCTCTCAACGATGCCAAGGAAGCTATCGCATTCGCAATCATGGGTAATGAATACTTGAACGATCACTTTGCAAACATAAAAAGTGCAACCGGAGCCGCTCGAAATGTACGAATGGGGAAATTATCCATACCCGATTAATCTTTCACGTCATTATAGTAACTTGAAAACGAGGAGCTGATAGAATGCTGGATTTCATAAAAATCTATTTGACATCATTCGTGGTTTTTTTCGCCATTGATCTTGTTTGGTTAGGAGTTATCGCACAAAAGTTATATGCCCAACATCTGGGATATATCATGAAAGATAAACCTGATTGGATAGCCGCTATTTTGTTCTATTTGCTTTATATCATCGGACTTGTTTTCTTTGTCATACAACCTGCATTGGATAAAAGCAGCTGGCAATATGCCCTTTTTGCAGGGTTGTTTTTCGGGTTTATCACCTATGCCACATACGATCTGACCAATCTGGCCACTTTAAAAGACTGGCCTTTAAAGATAACCATCATCGATTTGATCTGGGGAAGTGTACTGGGAGCATCCGTATCCGTAATCTCCTATTCAATAATTAAAGGGCTGAATTGGATTTCATAAAGAGTAAAACACCATCCCGCAAACTCCCGCAATGGCTATGATAAATATGGGATGGATTTTTGTTTTCCATATTAGTAAGAATGAAAGACCAAGGATAATGAGTCCAAAATAATCCGTTATCGCATCAATACCAATGGTAAAAGCAGCGTTGATAATTAAGGCTATAATAACCGGTCTGAGAAATACAAGTATGGAATTTGTAAACCTTGAATTTGTAACCGATTTCATGTAAATAGCAAGTATGTTCACTAAAATAAAGGACGGTAGAATAACTGCTGTTGTTGCTATCAGAGCTCCGGCAAAAGAAGCCAGCTCATACCCGATAAAAGTAGCACTGTTAACGGCTATTGGCCCAGGTGTCATTTGAGCAATTGCTATGATATCAACAAATTTGTCTTTCGCCATCCACCCGTTGCTCATTAATTCGTTTTGGATGAGAGAGATCATGGCATATCCGCCACCATAACCAAATAAACCAATCTTGAAAAACGAGAAAAAAAGATCCATCAGCATTTCCATTATTAAACCCGCCTCATTTTTTACACTTTCCACAATCAGAATTTTTCTTCTTAGAACGACCATTGATAATAAACATTACAGTACCGATCAGAAAAGAAGCGATAATCAAAAATATCGGATTAACCGAGAAAAAGATACTGACAAATATAGCAGAACCCAACGTGATTAGCATGTATAAATTCCACTTTAAATGCGTGGCAATATTTAATGCAGCATACATGATGAGTGCAACCACCGCTGGCCTTATCCCTTTAAATATTTTCTGAACAATCTCAATTTCACTAAAAGTTGAGAAGAAGATGGCGATCAATAATATAATTAATAATGAAGGTAAAGCCACCGCTATCACACAAACAGCCGCTCCAATGATTCCCATGACATCATGCCCAAAATAAACTGCCAGATTAAACGCAATGGCTCCTGGAACTGATTGAGTTAACGCAATGGAATTGATGAAGTCACGCTTTTTGACCCAATGATGTTTATCCACCAGCTCCTTTTCCATCAAAGGAATCATGGCAAAACCTCCACCAAATGTAAACAAACCTATTTTAAAAAAACA
>CAYOFT010000020.1:0-22936 GCA_964403295.1 uncultured Thermotogaceae bacterium
ACGATTTTATTAGGAACCACGATGACTTTCTTAATGGTTTTATCCTTCGTTAAATCCGCTATTCTTTCTCGTTCAAAAGCAACTTTTTCTGTTTCTTCTTTGGAAAGACCGGCGGAAATCATAAATTTGTCACGGATTTTACCGTTGACCTGTACAACAATTTGCACTTCGTCAACCTTTAACGCTTCCCTGTCAACTTCCGGCCATTCCTGTTCAACAATTAAACTATCATTGCCCAGTTCATGCCAGAGTTCTTCTGCCATATGCGGTGCAAATGGTGAGATTAAAATCAAAAGCTTTTCAAGAACTTCTCTTAATAGGGGCTTATTCCATTTTTCCTGGGCAATGTTGGCAGTATAATCATGCAATTCATTTGTTAACTCCATCATACCGCTGATGGCGGTGTTGAAATGGAAATCCAGTTCAATGTCTTTTGTGATCTTCTCGATCATCTGGTGCAATTTTCTTCTCAGGTCTTTTTCAGGTTTTGCAAATATGCCACCGTCTGTTGAAGCTTCCAGATGGGGAATAATGGTCATAGCAGAAGACCATACCCTTTTTAGGAATCGATAAACCCCTTCGATTCCTTTGTCGTTCCATTCGGCATCCTTTTCAGGGGGTCCCATGAACAGGGTGTACATTCTCAGGGTATCCGCTCCGTAATCGGAAATCATCTTTTCCGGGGATACAACGTTGCCTTTTGATTTGGACATCTTATGACCGTCTTTATAGATCATTCCCTGTGTAAACAGGTTTTTAAAGGGTTCTTCAAATCCAACCATGTCCAGATCGTAAAGGACTTTGGTGACAAATCTTGAATAGAGTAGATGGAGGATGGCATGTTCCACCCCCCCGATATATTGATTGACGGGCAGCCAATTGTTTACATCTTCAGTTGAAAATGGCTTGTCTTCCATATTCGGGTTGATAAATCTTAGATAATACCAGGAGCTATCCACAAAGGTATCCATGGTATCCACTTCTCTGCGTGCCGGTCCGGAACATTTTGGACAGGTAGTGTTAAGAAAACGCTCATCAGATGTTAAAGGTGATTTTCCCGTAGGATCAAATTTTACATCCAACGGCAGTTCTACTGGAAGGTCCTCTTCATTGACGGGTACCATTCCGCACTTTTCACAGTAAACGATTGGAATGGGTGCCCCCCAATAACGTTGTCTGGAAATGAGCCAATCCCGTAATTTATACTGTGTAGACCCCTCTCCCATGCCATTTTCTTTTACCCATTCGATGACCTTCGGAAGCGCTTGAGAACTCTTCATTCCGGAAAACGTTCCGGAATTAACCATCACTCCTGGCTGAATGTAAGGTGCCTTCAATTCTTCCCCGAGCAAACTCTCTTCTTCGTTATCGATGACCACCCGGATGGGAATGTTGTATTTTTTTGCGAATTCAAAATCTCTGGTATCATGAGCGGGAACAGCCATGATTGCTCCCGTCCCGTATTCCATGAGAATGTAATTGGCCACATAAATTGGAATCTTTTCACCATTCACCGGGTTTACGGCATAAGTTCCCAAAAAGACTCCTTCTTTTTCGTATTCTTCAGAGGTTCTCAGGAAGCGGTCCTCTTTGGTAACCTTTTCTTTGAACCGTTTGACTTCGTCAACCTTCTCAGGGGCGGTGAGTTCGTCAAGGAGTGGTGATTCAGGGGCGAGTGCCATAAAAGTGACACCCCAAAGCGTATCTGGTCGTGTAGTGTAGACATCTATCTTTATGCCTTTACCCTCAATCTCGAAACCGACCTGAGCGCCTTTGCTTTTTCCAATCCAATTTCTTTGCATAGTCTTCACATGTTCTGGCCATTCGTCCAATATATCCAGATCTGTCAGCAGTCTTTCTGCATAATCAGTAATTTTGAAGAACCATTGTTCCAGTTGTTTGAGTTCAACCTGGCTACCACACCTTTCACAGTCACCATCCACCACTTGCTCGTTGGCCAGCACGGTGTTGCATTTGGGACACCAGTTAACAGCTGCCTCTTTTTTATAGGCCAAACCCTTTTCGTAAAATTTTAAAAAGAGATACTGTGTCCATTTATAATAATCAGGAGTACAGGTTTGCAATCTTCTGGACCAGTCATAGCTCACTGACAGCATTTTCAGCTGAGAAATAATAATGTCTATATTTTTATGCGTCCATTTTTCAGGAGGTACACTCTTTTCAATGGCAGCGTTTTCAGCAGGCAAACCAAAGGCGTCGAACCCCATGGGATGCAAAACGTTGAATCCTTTCAAACGCTTATACCTTGCCACAACATCTCCGATAACGTAATTCTTAACGTGTCCAACGTGCAAGGTACCGGAGGGATAAGGGAACATCACCAATGCGTAATAATTGGGTTTGTCCGATTCGTTGCTACATTTGTAAATCTCCTTTTTTTCCCAGACCTCTTGCCATTTTTTCTCAAAGTCTGCCGGAATAAATTCTTTCATAATAAAGCACCTCCGACTCTAATCTTATTTGTGTTTCATTCAATAAAACACAGGGGGATTATACCACAAGAAAGGTGCTTTTTGTGGTAAAATGGTAACGATAGACACTTTATTATAAAACGTTTTTGGGGGTGTTTCATTTTGAGGATAGTAAGTGGCAGCAGACCTACAGGAAAATTACATATTGGACATTATGTAGGGATATTGGAAAATTGGGTAAGGCTTCAAAACGAAGGATTCGAAACCTTTTACTTTGTTGCTGACTGGCATGCACTAACCACCGGTTACGATGAGACTCATAATCTGGCGGAATTTTCCAAAGACCTGGTCAGAATGTTTATGGCTGCAGGATTGGATCCGGAAAAATCGGTGTTGTTTGTTCAGTCCGCTATAAAAGAACATGCTGAATTGCAGTTGCTGTTTTCCATGCTCACATCCGTGTCCAGACTTGAGCGAGTTCCTACCTATAAAGAACAAAAACAGCAAATGGAGGGTAATCAGTCCCTGGCAAATGCCGGTTTTTTGACTTATCCGGTTTTACAAGCTGCTGATATCCTGATATACAAGGGAGAAGCTGTACCCGTGGGAGAAGATCAATTAAGTCATGTAGAATTAACAAGAGAAGTAGCGAGAAAATTTAATTATACCTATAATTGCGAAGTTTTTCCTGAACCGGAGTCGAAACTTTCACATACCCCCAAATTACCGGGTACTGACGGCAGGAAAATGTCAAAGAGTTATGGTAATATTATCAATATCGAATCCACTCCAGAAGAATTGAAAACAGCCATTATGCCCATGATCACCGATCCGGCCAGAAAGAGAAAATCTGATCCGGGAAACCCTGAGATCTGCCCGGTTTGGTCTTATCACAAGGCATTTGGGATTACGGAAGAAGACAAGAAATGGGTTTTTGATGGATGCACAAAAGCTGAGATTGGATGTGTTCAATGTAAAAAGCTGTTGTTGCAGAACATGGAAAAGACATTGACCCCCGTTTGGGAAAAACTGGTAGAGATTGATTCCAGAGAAGGGTATGTGGATGATGTTATCTACAGTGGCAATAAGCGTGCTCAACAAATTGCAAAGAGTACCATGCACGAAGTTAGAAATGCTATGAATTTACTGTTTTGATTAACGCTTGATTCAACATTGTGCTTTGAGGATACTTCAAACCAATTTGCTTGGAAAAGAACCGGGAGGTGCCAACTATATCACAAGAACTGACCTTTACCCTTCCTGAATTTGAAGGATCGCTGGATTTGCTCCTGTTTTTGGTGAAAAAGGAAGAGAAGGATATACGGGATATTCAAATTTCCAAAATAGCCGATGAATTTATCGATTATGTTCGAAAAATGCAGCGGCTTGATGTCAGTGTTGCCTCTGAGTTTATGGTTATGGCTTCCACCTTAATGGTTTTGAAATCCAAAGCGATGTTGACGGATGATGAAGAAGCTCAGCAGGAAGTCAAGGAAGCAAAAGAGAAACTGGTTCAACAAATCGAAGAGTATGAAAGAGTAAAAAATATTGTATCGCTATTGGAAGAAAAACAAAAAAATGCCGGGAAACTTTACAGAGTAAAGGTTAAAAAAGATGGTCATACCAGAAAGAGGACCGTAGAAGACCTGCCAGACAAATTGTTTTTGGCATTTAAATCAGCTTATGAAGAATTAAAATTAAGGGAAAAGATTTATAAAGTATCAGGGGAACAATATTCCATTTCGGAAAGGATCAAATATTTAAGGGAACTATTAACCAATGATAAGCGAGTATACATTGGGCGATTGTTCTCAACTGCAAGGGATAAGATTGATTTAATCGTTTCTTTTTTGGCGGTTTTGGAACTTGTTAAATTGTCTTTTGCGGAAATTGATTTTTCAGGGGATGTTTCCGTTGTGCTGGTTTAGTTGATTGAATTGATTTTCGTGGCTGTAAAAAAGTATTCATTGAGCGCTGTTCTATTTTCTGGTGATTTCATGTTTATGATATAATCAAATAACAATGGGAGGTGGTACCATGAAATTGTTAAAGCTATACAAATACAGGCAAGAGGCGAGAACTTTAATGGATCTTCTGAAGGAAAATGATATTTCCTATGAGGAGAGAAAACTCACACCTACAGAAGTGTTTGTGGATCCCGAAGATTTTGAAAAAGCCAAAGCCATATTGGAAGAGAACAAGCAAATCATTCAGGCATCATCAGAGAAATGGTTTGCGGTGACAACCGCTCCCGATGAAGTGACTGCAGAAATCATCAAATCATCTCTTGACAACGAAGATATTCCCTGTGTTTTAAAGGGATTGGCAGTGCCATATGGAGAACCAATCATCATGGGTCAAGGTGGTGTTGTTCCCATGGAGGTTCTCGTTCCTGAATCCTGCTATGATAGAGCCAAAGAAATCATAGAAAGCCATTTGGATGAGGATGCAGTATCCGGTTATGAGGAAGATGAAAGAGAAAAGGAACAAGACTGATCAAATAAAGAAACGGGGGAGGAATAAGGATTGGCGGAATTAAAGAGAACACCTTTGTACGATGAGCACGTTAGATGCGGCGGAAAAGTGGTTGATTTTCACGGATGGGAATTGCCCGTGCAATATTCTGACGGGATCATTAAAGAGGCAAAAGCCGTCAGAGAAGATATGGGAGTTTTTGATGTTTCTCATATGGGAGAAATCTTTCTGCGCGGCAGAGATGCTTTAAAAGTTGTTGAGTATCTTGTGACAAACAACGTTTCAAAATTGAAATACGGAGAAATATGCTACACCCCCATGTGTTATGAGGATGGCGGCATAGTGGATGATTTGCTGGTTTACAAAAAAACATCGGAGGAAATTCTGATGGTCGTTAATGCCTCCAATGTGGAAAAGGATTTTAGTTGGATTAAACAAAATGCAGAATCCTTTGATGTAGAAGTGTTAAACAAATCAGATCAATATGCTCAGCTTGCCGTTCAAGGACCAAACGTAGAAGAGAAACTACAAGAGTATTCAGGAGTCAGATTGGATCAGATACCTTTTTATTCATTTAAGGAAGGCCGTTTTAACGGAATTGATTGTTTGATTTCAAGGACGGGTTATACGGGTGAAGACGGTTTTGAATTCTACACATCCACAGAAGCAGTTATTCCGTTATGGAGAAAATTTATCGAAATAGGTGCCAAGCCGGCAGGTTTGGGTGCCAGAGATTTGTTGCGTTTTGAAGCCTGTTACATGCTTTATGGCAATGAGATTTCAAAGGACACAACACCTCTTGAAGCCGGCCTGAAATGGACTGTTGATTTTGAAATGGATTTTCTTGGGAAAGCAGCGCTTCAACAAGAGGAAGAAAAGGGATTGGAGAGGCGATTAAAGGCTTTTGAAGTTACGGAAAAAGGGGGTATTCCCAGAACGGGTAACAAAATTTTCAGTGGCGATCAGGAAATTGGTTTTGTCACAACCGGAAATAAATCCACAACTTTAAACAAAATAGTAGCCTTGGGATACGTCCCTTCAAAAGGATTTAAATTAGGAAAAGAAGTGGAAATAGAGATCCGAGAGAATAAAAGGCTAAAAGCAAAGGTTGTTAAAAAGCCATTTTATGTTGGGAGTGTTAATCCCGACAAACATTCAAACAAATAAGAGAAAACGGATAATTGTAAAACGGAGGGAAGTACATGAAAAAGTATACGGAATCACATGAATGGATTGAAGTAACAGAGGGTATCGCCACAGTTGGAATCAGTGAACATGCTCAAGAACAACTGGGTGACATTGTTTATGTCGATCTTCCACAAGAGGGAAACGAATTGTCAAAAGGGGACACATTGTGTTCAATTGAATCCGTCAAATCAGCCAACGATGTGTATACACCCGTATCGGGAAAAGTTGTTGAGATCAACAGTGCCTTGGAGGATACGCCTGAAACAGTCAACGAATCTGCCGAAGGAGAGGGCTGGATTTGCAAAATCAAACTCTCTGATGAAGCTGAAGTTGAAGGTCTTATGAGTTTGGAAGAATACAAAAAAATGGTAGAATCTGAAGGATAACTTTATTCACCCCCTCCCTTATGGGAGGGGGATAAAAGACAGGAGTAAGCAATGATTATTACATTTACATTGAATGGAAAAGATTACAAAATGGAAGTAGATCCGACCATGAGAGCACTTGATTTTCTAAGAGATGTTATGAAAATGAAAAGTGTAAAAGAAGGTTGTTCTGAGGGTGAATGCGGTGCTTGTACCATTATACTCAATGGGAATGCTGTTTGTTCATGTCTTTTATATACAGGAGAATTGGATAATAAGGATATTGTAACCTCCGAAGGATTGGGAACACCTGACAAAATGCATCCAATCCAGGAAGCTTTCGTCGAAGCCGGAGGTGTACAATGTGGTTTTTGTACACCGGGGTTTGTTTTATCCACCAAAGCGTTATTGGATAAGATACCCGAACCCAATGATGAGCAGATTAAAAAGGCTTTGGAAGGTAATTTGTGTAGGTGTACCGGGTATACAAAAATCATTGATTCGGTTAAACTTGCTGCTAAAAAAATTAGTCAAATAAAGGGTTAACGAGGGGGATTTAATAGATGTTGAAAAAGACACACACATGCGGGGAATTAAATGCTAAGCATTGTGATGAACAAGTGGTTCTTGCCGGCTGGGTGGACCATCGAAGGGATTTGGGCGGAATCATATTTACAACTTTACGGGACAGATATGGAACGACACAGATTGTATTCGATCCCGAGAAAAAGGAATTAATTGAACAGGCGAAGAATCTGGGGGGAGAAGATGTAATCACGGTTAAAGGCATTGTGAGACCCAGACCTGAGGATGCAATAAACAAAAAACAAAAAACCGGAGAGATTGAAGTGGATGTTATTGAACTTGAGATTCTTTCTTCTGCAGAAACTCCGCCGATTTACACGAATATCGAATCCGATACATCCGAGGAAATGCGATTAAAATACAGATACCTTGATTTGAGGACAAAACGCATGCAGAGGAATATCATCATGCGGCATAAAATCGTTCAATCAATTCGTTCTTTTTTCAATCAAGAAGGATTTCTAGATATCGAGACACCTGTGCTGACAAAAAGCACGCCTGAGGGGGCCAGAGACTATCTTGTTCCGGCGAGACTCAAACCGGGTAACTTTTACGCACTCCCTCAATCACCTCAATTGTTCAAGCAATTATTGATGGTGTCGGGTTATGACAAATACTATCAAATCGTGAAATGCTTTAGAGATGAAGACTTAAGAGCCGACCGGCAACCTGAATTCACACAAATTGATTACGAAATGTCTTTTGTGGACGAGGAAGATGTCATCGACTGTACAGAAAGAATGCTGGCAAAGGTGTTTAAAGACACTCTGGATGTTGACGTCTCTTTGCCGCTTCAAAGGATTTCTTATGAAGAAGCAATGAACCGCTTTGGAAGCGATAAACCTGATCTGAGATTTGGTTTGGAATTAAATGATGTCAGCAATTGCTTCCAGGGAACTGACTTTCAAATTATTAGTGATATCATGAATAACGGAGGCGTTGTCAAAGCTATTAAAGTTGAGAATGCAGCTTCCAAATACAGCCGAAAGATGCTAAAAGAACTTGAAGATCATGCCAGACTTTATGGTGCCAAAGGACTAATGAACATCAAGCTGATGGAAGGGGAATTAAAGGCTTCCTTTGCAAAGGCTGTGGAACCGGTTGTTTTGGATAAGATCGTTGAACAACTTGATTTGAAGGAAGATGATTTTGTTTTAATTGTTGCCGGAAAAAGAGAAACAGTAAACAGTTCTCTTGGGGCTCTAAGGTTGGAAATAGCCAAGCGGGAGAATTTACGGAATCCAAAAGAGTATAATCTGTTATGGGTAACACGATTCCCCATGTTCGAATATTCTGAAGAAGAAGACAGGTATGTGGCTCAGCATCATCCCTTTACAATGCCGGTATCCGAAGATCTTAAACGTTACGGAGATGAAGATCCTTCCAAAATCAAGGCGTATGCTTATGATGTGGTTTTGAACGGCTGGGAACTGGGGGGCGGCAGTATCAGAATACATAACCCCGATATACAGGAAAGAGTGTTTGATTTATTAAAGATTGACAGACAATCTCAAAAGGAAAAGTTTGGTTTTCTACTAGAGGCTTTTAGATATGGCGTACCCCCACATGGCGGCTGTGCTCTTGGACTGGACAGAATGGTCTCTTTGATGCTTGGAGAAGACAATATCAGAGATGTCATTGCGTTTCCAAAGACCACCAGTGGAACGTGTTTGATGACATCAGCCCCTTCACCTGTGGATGAAGATCAACTGCAGAAGTTAGGTATTGATATCAAGAAAAGCGGCAAAAGTCGTGAATAAAAATACGAGGAGGATGACTTTATGAATGATCTTAAATTTGAGTCGCGGAAATCCGGAAATGAAAATATCGTCGTTAAGATAAGCGGGGACATTGATGCATATCATTCTCCAAAAATGAAAGAGGAGATGGAGGGGTATATAAAAGGGGATTTTAAGAATATCATCTTGGATTTTCAAGAAGTTCCCTATATAGACAGTGCCGGATTGGGAACATTGGTATCCATCTTGAGAGAAGTAAGAAATTACCAAAAAGAATTAAAGATTGTTGGTTTGAGGAAAAATATCAAAAGGATATTTGAGATGACCCGTTTGGATAATATATTTAACATTTATGATACAATAGAAGAAGCTGAGAAATGAAAAACGGCTTTGCTGTAGCTATAGATGGTCCTGCGGGATCAGGAAAAAGTTCAGTAGCTCATGCCCTAAGCCAGAAGTTTAACTTTATCCATTTCGACAGTGGAGCTTGTTATCGTGCAGTGGCATATTATTTTTTATCAAAAGGTATTCTTGATATCCAGCAGATAGATAGTTCAGATATGTCATCTTTTATTCAGCTAAGGTATATGGACGGGTTTTTATACCTAAACGGAAGAAAAACAGGTGAAGAAATCAGAACGCCTGATGTGAGTCGTTTTACTTCAGATATATCAACAAGGAAAAGAGTAAGGGATTTCGTGACGACCAGCATCAGAGACATGATAAAAGGACAAAATGTCATCATGGAAGGAAGAGATATAGGAAGCGTTGTTTTACCCAATGCGGATTTGAAAATTTATTTGACCGCAACACCAGTGGAAAGGGCTAAAAGAAGATTAAAAGAATGGAGACACCATGGCGAGGAAATTGAATTAAAAGAGGTCGTGAAGGAAATCGAAAGAAGAGATCAACAGGACTCTAACAGAAGTCTTGCCCCTTTAAAACCTTCGGAAGATGCCATATTATTGGATACAACTTCATTATCTTTCCATGAAGTAGTCGATGAAATCTCAAGACTGATACTCGAAAAAAAGGGTGATTCAGGTTATTACAAAAAGAGCTGAATATATTGGTTTTTGTTCCGGTGTGGACCGAGCAGTAGCGCTATCGGAGGATGTTTTAACAAAAACACAGCCGTTGTATGTTACTGGAGATTTGGTTCATAATAAAGTTGTGATGGATGATTTATCCGCTAAAGGACTCAAAGTAATCGACTTGATGAATTTACCTGAAAATGGCACTGTGATGATTCAAGCTCATGGAGCGGCACCTGATTTGATAAAAGAATTACAGAGAAAGAGAAACAAGATTATAGATGGAACTTGTCCGATTGTTAAAAGAAGCTTTGATATCTGTCTAAAGTGTTCTCAATCATCTCATAAACTCATCGTGTTCGGACATTCAAAGCATCCTGAAATGAAAGCCCTGAAAGGTATTGTGCGTGATGCAAAAATCATCAACGATATAGATGAGTTAAAAAGGAATACTCTAGATTTAATGGAAGACAATAGGCTAAATATTGCTTTATGTGCGCAAACAACCAAACCCTTAAAGGAATTCAGTGAGTTCTCAGCTTATTTGAGTACCCAACTTAAACAGTTTCAGCATCTAATAGTGTATAATACGATTTGTGACGCCACCACACACAGAGAAGCTGAAATAAAAAGACTTGCATCAGATAACGATTGTGTTATAGTTGTTGGTGGTGTTAAAAGTTCCAACACCAGGAAATTGTATGATATAGCGAAAACCCAAAACACCAATACGTACTTGGTCCATTCGCTGAAAGATCTTGATGCAATCAAAAGAAACATATTTCGATCCGAGACTTGTGTAATCGCCAGTGGAACATCCACACCGATGAAACAGGTTGAAGCGGTTGAAAATTATATAACAAGCGAAATGTAGGAGGTTGACAAATATGGTCGACGGTAAAGACGGTCAGGAAATCACAAACATGGAAGAGGTAATGGAAGAACTTGAAAGGAGTGACACTTTTCTTGCTGATCCCAAAAAGGGATCATTGGTAACAGTACAGGTATGGGAAGTTCATGACAATGAACTCCTCGTTAAAAGTGGTGGTAAGAGCGAAGGCATGATAGCAAAGGAGGATCTGGTAAAAGACATTTCCGAATATCAGCCGGGAGACCAATTGGATGGAATAATTACTTACATAAACGAGGAAGACGGACATATAAAAATTTCCGAAAAGAAAAGAGTCATGAAGGAAATACTGAATAATCTTAAGGATTATCATAAAAACGAAACCCCTGTTAAAGGTAAGATCATGGCAAAGAACAAGGGCGGATACGTTGTCAGATTATTTGGTGTTCTTCAGGCTTTCTTGCCCGCAAGTCATTCAATGCTTGATAAGAATGCGGATGTAGAAGGAAAGGAAATGGACTTTGAGATTATTGATCTCAGATATAGAAGAAAAGGCAATCCCAATATTGTTCTTTCGAGAAAAAATCTTCAGCAAAAGGTGATCAACGAATTTCTTAACAAGGTTTCTGAAGGAAAAGTTATTGAAGGAAAAGTCGAGGGAATTGAGAAATTCGGAGTCTTTGTGGATCTCGGTCCCATTACTGGGTTAATCCCCAGATCAGAATTAACCTATGACAGAGAACTGGAACCCAAAGATGTAGTTGATATTGGAGATCCGGTAAATGTATTGGTTCTCAGAATTGACAAAAAATCCAATAAAATTACTTTAAGTCGAAAACGCCTTCAACCCGATCCTTGGACTGGAATTGAAGCCAAACATCCTGTTGGATCAAAGGTGAAAGGTGAAGTAATAAGAATTCTGCCATTTGGTTTTGTCGTTAAGATTGAACCGGGACTTGAAGGATTGGTGCATACATCCGAGATTTTCTGGACCAACAGAAGAATGGATATCAGAGCTGTTGTTCAGGAAGGCGAACAGGTTGAAGTTGAAGTAATAGGCATTGACAAGGAAAAGAGAAAGATGTCTCTGAGTTTGAAAAAGGTCAAAGGAAATCCTTGGGAAGATGTGGAAAAGAAATTTCCTGTGGGCAAGGTACTTGACGCCAAAGTGGTTAAGATACTCCCAAGTGGTTTGATCGCAGAACTTGAAGAGGGAATTAGCGGATTTGTTCACGTTACCGAAATGTCCTGGAATTTCCTGGATAATATCGAAGATGTTTATTCTATTGGAGATGAAATAAAGGTTTCCATAATGGAAGTCCTTCCTAGTGAACAGAGAATTAGACTGAGTATTAGAAATATCACGGAAGATCCATGGAAAAGGGCCAGTGAAGAACTGAACAAAGGCGATGAAGTCAAAGGGCAAGTTGTCAGATTGACCAATACAGGCGCAACAATCATGCTTGCTGATTACAACATTGAGGCTTTCCTTCCGGTCAGTCAAATTTCTGTTCAACGTGTGGAAAAACCGGAAGATGTACTGAAGGTTGGAGATGAAGTTGATGCCAAGGTTGTTCGAACTGTTTATGAACCTGAAAAGGAAAGAAGAAACATGGTCATTTCCATTAAGCAAAAAGAAGTGGACGAAGAGAAAACAGATTATCAGCAGTACATGGATAAAGATGAATCAACCGTTACCATGCATGAGCTGATGAAGGAAAAGGGGAAAGAGTGAGCTCGAGATTACCAGTCGTACATATTTTGGGGAAACCCAATGTTGGAAAATCAACTCTTTTCAACCGATTAATCAGGAAAAAAAAGGCAATTGTTGATGATACTCCCGGAGTAACCAGGGATGCAGTTAAGGGAGAGGTCCGGTTTGATAATCGGGCCTTTTCTCTTGTAGATACTTGCGGGCTTTTCGGTGATCCAGAAGGCATCATTGAGGAGAAGATGTGGGATATAGCCACAAAAGATGCCCACAAGGCTGATTTGGTGCTGTTTGTTGTGGATGGGGTCAATCCCCTTACCAATGAAGATTACAAGGTCGTGGATTTTCTCCGTTCAAAAGGGATTAACCCATTGTTGGTTGCCAACAAAGCGGAAAGCACTAAAAAATTTGAAGCCAACCTTGCCGATTTATATGCGTTGGGTATGGGCGATCCGTTTCCCGTTTCAGCGGAACACGGTTATGGTGTATTGGATTTGGTCGAAGAAATTCTGGAACATTTGTCAGATGCCTATCAGAGACTTGAGAGTGAAGGCCAACAACAAGTGGAACATGAAGCGGATGCAGATATTTTAAAAGTAGCCATAGTGGGGAAACCTAACGTTGGTAAATCTTCTCTATTTAATCAGATATTGAAAGAAGAAAGAAGCATGGTAACAGAGATTGCAGGAACCACCAGGGACACCATTGATGCGGATATTGAGATTTTTTCCAAAAAATACAGGTTAATAGACACTGCCGGTATCCGAAGGAAGAACCGCGTTAAATATTACACTATAGAAAGTTATAGTATTATCCGGGCGAAAGATGCCATTGATCGTGCAGATGTTTGTGTTATTATGTTGGATGTAAATGATGGCATTACCGATCAGGATAAAAAGATTGTTGGATTTGTTGAAAATGCCGGAAAGGCAAGTGTGATTGTTTTCAACAAATGTGATACTTTAAACGAGTCGGAAAAGGAAAAATTGTATCCGGAAATGAGAGAGAATGCTCAAATGGACTTTTATTTTATTCCCTATGCCAAAGTACTTTTTATGTCAGCTTTAACGGGTATGGGTTTTAAAAAATTATTTGAAGCAATTGATGAGGCATATCTTTCTTTTTGCAAAGAGTTTAGCACCGGAGCCATTAATTCAGCCCTTGAGCGAATCAACATATTGGTTCCGGCACCTTCACCAAAAGGAAAGCGAATCAGGCTGTATTATGCCAATCAGATTTCACTTAAACCACCGGTCATTCAAATTTTCTGCAATTATCCGGAACTCGTCCCTGAAAATTATAAAAAGGCGGTTAAAAAAAATCTAAGAAAATTTCTCGGGCCATTACCGGGAAGCCCGTTGTTTACAAAATTTGTAAGCCGGAGGAAAAAATAGTGAATATTTTTTATGTGATTTTATTGTATATATGCGGATCCATACCTTTCAGTTATCTGATCCCCTTTTACACAAAGGGGATTGATATACGAAAGGTAGGTTCCGGGAACATTGGGGCAACCAATGTTATGAGGGGTGCCGGAAAAAGGTTAGGCATCATTTGCTTGATACTGGATTCATTAAAGGCCTATATTCCACTGATGCTATTAAGATATGTATGGATTCCTGATGATCCTTATATGACTGTTTGGTTTGCTATCGCGGCGATGGCTACAGTCATTGGTCACGATTATTCGATTTTTATGAAATTCGCAGGAGGAAAAGGTGTTTCTTCCAGCATGGGTGTTTTTTTTGCAGTGAACCCCATTTCCGGGATTGTGTTCTTTACATTGGGCATCACCATTGCCTTTTCCACTCGAATCATGTCACTGGCATCTATTGTTGCCATGTCGGTTACAACCATCTGTATCTTTTTTCTTGAATCCGATCCGGCATTTTGGATCTTGTACATTGTCATGACACTTTTTTCCGTTTACAGACATAAGGGCAATATCAAACGTTTAGCCAAAGGAAACGAAAACAAATTTATGTGAGGTCCTGACTTTTGAAAAAGGAAAATAGTGATTTTGAGTCTTTTATAAACAACCCGGATGCAAATAAACAAATCAAATCACGAAGGGGGAAACCATTACCCCTTGGTGCAACAGTTGAAGGCAGTGGAACGAATTTTTCGCTTTTTTCTCGTAATGCCGTTGGTGTGACATTAGAGCTTTATCAAAATTATTACGATGAAAAGCCTTCTCATTTATTCCGGTTGGATTCAAGAAAGAATAAAACCGGTGATGTATGGCATATCTTTTTGGAAGATATTGACTGTGGGCAATTTTATGGTTATCGTGTGCACGGTCCTTATGATCCAAAGGTAGGTATGCGCTTTAATCCAAACAAATTATTAACAGATCCCTATGCCCAGGCCATTTCTGGTGCTTATAACTGGGATCAAGAATACGCTTACGGTTATGATAAAAATGCCCCATTAAAAGACTTGTCTTTTTCTGAGATTGACTCAGCCAGAAGCCCTGCCAAAAGCATCGTCGTCTGTGACAGTGATTTTGATTGGGATGGAGATCAACCTTTGAGAGTTTCCATGAATGATACCATTATCTACGAAATGCACGTCCGGTTCTTCACCCGCTCGGATACATCCGGTTGCGAACTTCCCGGAACGTTTCACGGTATCACTGAAAAGATTGCCCATTTGAAAGAATTGGGAATAACAACTGTTGAACTCATGCCGATCTTTGAATTCAATGTGAATTCAAATGTCAACGTAAACCCAAAAACCGGTGAAAAATTGATCAACGCATGGGGGTATGACCCATTGGCCTTTTTTGCCGTTGAGAGTTCCTATACACATTGTATTGGTATCGGCGATCAGGTTTTCCGGTTTAAGGAATTTGTTAAAGTAATGCACAAAGAAGGCATTGAAGTCATCATCGATGTGGTTTACAATCACACCGGAGAGGGTGGCCAGGAAGGTCCTACATTGTCATTCAGAGGGATAGACAACCCTGTGTATTATCTGCTCGATCCTCTCAATAAGCGTTTCTACATGAATTATTCAGGGTGTGGAAATACTTTGAATTGCAATAAAACGGTAGTAAAGCAAATGATCATAGACAGCCTACGTTATTGGGTCACTCAGATGCATATTGACGGTTTTCGATTTGACCTGGCAGCCATATTGGGAAGATCAACCAGTGGGGAATGGATTGGTGATTTTTCACTGTTAAAAGATATTTCTGATGATCCGATTTTAGCCAAATCAAAATTGATTGCTGAAGGCTGGGATGCTGCAGGAGGCTATTATGTTGGTGAATTCCCAAAGGGTTGGGCAGAATGGAATGGAAAATTTCGTGATGTGGTGAGAAAATTTATTCGTGGCGATAAAGGACAAATCCCCGAGTTGGCGACACGCATAGCAGGCAGCTCAGATCTATACAATAAGCCAGGAAGAAAACCTTTTGACGGGATTAATTTTATTACAGCGCATGATGGTTTCACCTTGTGGGATTTGGTTTCTTATGATAGAAAACACAACGAGGAAAATGGTGAAAACAACCGGGATGGCGCAAATGACAATTACAGTTCAAACTACGGCCATGAGGGACCGACGGACGATCCTGAGATTGTTAGGATCAGAAAAAGACAGGTGAAAAATTTTATCACCACACTGATGGTATCACAGGGAATACCCATGATTTTAATGGGTGATGAGATATGCAGAACCCAACAGGGAAACAACAACGCCTATTGCCATGATAATGAGATCACTTGGTTGGACTGGACGCTGAAAGAGAAGAATAACGACACCTTTAGTTTCTTTAAAAACGCCATTGCCTTTAGAAAAGCTCACAATTGCCTAAGGCGAGAACACTTTTTTACCGGTAAAAAGACGAAACAGGGTGTCAGGGATATAACCTGGCATGGAACAGAACTTCACCAACCGGATTGGTCTTATAATTCACATACCCTGGCTTTTGTGATTAGTGGAACGGATTTGGATTCCTTTACGGTGAAAGATAATGACGTGTATGTGGCAATGAATTTTTATCAAGAACCTTTAAGATTTAAACTCCCGAAACCTCCAAATGGAAAATGGGTTAGAATCGTTGATACCTATGAGGATTACCCAAATGATTTTGAGAAAAACGGTGTTGAAGTTACAGAAAATGAATATTGGGTAAGAGAAAAAAGTATCATCGTGTTGATCAATCAGTAGTGGTTATGAAAAAAAAATTACCCTTTCTGATTTTCTTTATATTTTTATCAACAGCCTTTTCTTTTGAAATAGAATTTGAGAGAAGCACACCCCTATTTTTAAGGAATTACATTCAACCTCAGATTGAGACGATTTCTTCTGAACTCACTGATTTATGGGGGCTTGAATTGGAATATCCATTATATGTCACGATTGAGCGCAAAAGGCAATTGGGGGCTAGCGGGGAAGCTTCTTTTGACGGGAAACAATTTCAATTATTTATGACACCTGTCACGGATGCCATTCCTTCCCTATTACGGCACGAAATGATGCATGTTTATACCTTTCAGTGGTTTTATAACAACGAGATTTACGATGCCCCCTTGTGGTTTGTGGAGGGACTTGCCGTTTGGTATGAAAAACACAAAGGTGTCAATATCAGGGATGTTAATCCTGTCTCATTGATTCGAGAAATAGATGTTTTATCAGTCAATAATTATCCATCAGGTGATGCTTTTGCACGTTATTATTCATTTCTTGCCGATTTTTTCTTTTTTTTGGACAACAAGCTTGATATTCGGGGCTCCTTCAAAGAAATACGGGAAAGATTGACAACGACAGGTGATTACAAAGCAGCCTTTACAGATAAGAAGACCTTTAATGATTGGTATTCTCAATGGAAACGAACAAGAATAATCGCTTCGGTTGCCGGTTTTATTGTCCTTCAATTCAGTTGGTTTTTACCCGCCTTGATCATCGCCTTCTTGGGAATATATACTTATATCAAAAGAAAAGAAATCAAAGATATTGATATTCATAGATTGGAAAAACTATACGGAAAAAGGTATTGGGAGAAAGAAGAATAACCGTTGAAAAAAGAAATTGTTTGCTTAATGAAGTAAAGTATGGGTATTCATTTCCAATTCTTTATTGTGATCATCGTATTGTTCAACTCTGTTTTTACCCAGTTTTTTCGCAACATAGAGTGCAATATCACCACGTCGTTCCAGTTCTTTGTAATCATCATATTCATCTTTTTCCATTGAATCAATACCAAAACTCATAGAAGTTTTAAATGGAAAGATGGGGATTTGCTCAATCGAACTTCTGATCTTTTCAGCAACTTTGAGAGCACCTTCCACATTGGTATTGGGCAAGATAATAGAAAATTCCTCACCGCCATATCTTGCGACGATATCAAATTTTCTGGTAGCTGACAAAAAAAGCTTGGATATTTCTTTCAATACTTCATCCCCGGTTTGATGGCCATAGGTATCGTTTACTTTTTTGAAGGAATCGATATCCCCGATAATATAGGAAATAGGCATTTTGTAACGAATGGCTTTTTCGAATTCCTCCTTGAAACGTTCTTCATAGTACCATCGGCTGTATAAGCCCGTTAAACTGTCATACATGCTGTTTTGAAGATATAGGGTGTTTTTTACAAAAAGAGCTAAAATAGGATCTATTTGATTTAGAAAAATGGGTATG
Organism: uncultured Thermotogaceae bacterium; assembly: GCA_964403295.1. GTDB lineage: Bacteria > Thermotogota > Thermotogae > MWEM01 > MWEM01 > JASUTC01. The sequence continues at coordinate 18,026 of CAYOFT010000020.1, forward strand.
AATTGGAGGTTGTCTTCAAAATCCAATCCTTCAGTTCCTTCCAAATAAAGAATGAGTTTTTTTGAATCATCGATCATATAGGATCGTTTGATATTCAAGGGAGAAAATTCAAGATAATTTGGTTTTTCCATAATATTCATTAGTGTTTGATCGTTGACCTGATTGGAAAAATTGATTTCAAAATAATTCATGATTCGTTCGTTATCCGCCAAAATTATCAGTCCGCTTTTTGCCCTGGCCAAGCTGCTGATCCAATAAAGAATTTGTCTGAGTGTTTCCACTGAATTATCCGTAATGTCAATGTTTCTGGCAAATTCAAGAATTTCATTCATGGCATTCATTCTGATTAAGTGGTTATTAGAAAGTCGCTTATAATTTTCAAAATTCGATATATCATTCATATTTCCTGTTTGATGAATAGAATCTTCAATACGGTCTCTAAGTTCCAACAGATTGATTTCGTCTGCGGGAATAATCTTGGAAATATGCTTAGCCGCTTTTAAATAACCGGTTTTTTTATAAATCATTTGTGCCTTATTCAGATAAATACGCGCTTCTTCCAAATTGTTAACAAATAAATAGGATTTTCCCAGGGATTCATTCAATAAAGCAAGGGAGAGTTTTAGTCCGGAACTTTTGTAATCAGAAATGGTTTTTTTGACCGTGTTTTGAAATAAATTTGGAAATAGCCTGGTAAACTTTTTATAGAAACTCAAGAGAATTTCCTCTTTCCATAAAAGATCTTGTTTGAAAAAATCAACGAACAAAGGTTCCAAATCCTCTTTGTCCGTAATTGTATAAAAGTCAATGTATTTATTAAAACCATAAACCCGGTAGTCCCATGACAAAGCATGCAATCTGCGATTTCCCTCTGCATGAGTCGCAAGCATAAAGGCAGCCACCACGTATAATCGTTGACATTTTCCCTTAATCTCTTCAGAGGGATTTAATGCCAAAGCCTTGTCGATATGTAATTCTACAGCTAAAAGGTCTTTATTGTAAAAGTGAAACATGGCTTCCAGATAATAGGCATTAGCCAATGCATGGGGATTGCTTGTCTGTTTTGAGGTTTGTTTGATTTCCTGTAATCTTTTCCAAAAGTTCTCGGTATTTCCGGAATAAATGTAATAGAAAAGCCATTGTGTTTCAATTTTTAATAACATCTGTTTATGCGGGAAAAAATCACTGATTTGCGATAGCCGTTCAAGGAGATTTAACCCTTTGACAGAGGGGAAATTAACAACGTAAAATTCTGCTATTCTAAGATAAAGCTCTGCGGTTACGAAAAAAGTTCTTGATTCCTCTATCATGAGGAACGCCTTTCGCATCATCGCTTCGGCAAGTGTTATCATGCCTCTTTTTTGATAGTATTCTCCCAAAATAACATAAGCCCTTGCTACCACCAGTTTTGTTTTTTTCCCAAGAAAAGTTTCGTTAATTTTTCTTAACTGGTTAGAAATGATCTCAAATGCCCGGTCTCTCTTTTTCATGTAAAAAAGTATTTCCGCGTGAAAGAAAAGCGATAAAAGTTCGTTATAGAGCATAAAATCTTTATGTTGAAATAAACTGAAATGTTTTTTTGAGTGATTGAAAAGTTCATGTGCTTCCTTGAATTTTTGATCTTGAATTAAAAACAGCATTTTCAAATGCAAAAAACGAATATCATCAGGAATAAGCTGTTTTATCTCCTCCGGAGTCCTTTGTTGATTGGAAGTGTAAAGAAATGCTATCCATTCGGCAAAATAAGGTGTTATGTCGCTTTTATCCAAAACGGATAAAGCTGAATTGGCCAGCTCTAATGCCGTTTCTATAGACTCTGATTGGTAATATGCTTTTCTTGATCTGATAAACAGTTCTGCAGCCTTTTTCCGTTTATCCAAAAAAGCTCAACCCCTTCTATCAAAAACCCCTGTAAAGAATTTGTATTTCATTATCGTTGGTTTTCTGAATCCAGTCTTCAATTTCTTGTTTTGCATATATTTTTTCATTTTTTCCTAAAGGACGATATTGTTGTAAAGTAATTTTTTTAATACGATTAAATTTTACCATATTCAGCATTTTTTTAAAAGTGTCATAATTGACATATTCTGGAAAGAGTGTGATACGAATCTCAAAATCGGAAAACAATTTTACCTTCTCAAACGAACGTTGAAGGGTACTCAAATCAATTGTTGAAAAGGAACTGTAATCATAAGCTTTAAAATCCATGGCACAAAAATCCGCAATTTCTGAAAGTTTTTTTATCATATCCGGGTTCGATCCATTTGTGTCGATCTTTAGTAATTTTTTTGGAAATTTTTGTTTAAATTTTTGGCAGAAATCGATCAATTCCTGACCATAAAGCGTTGGTTCGCCCCCGGTGATAACGAGGGCGTCCAACATGTTTCTTCGTTTATTATAAAAATCAAATACTTCAGACTCCTGAATGGTTCCTTCTCTCTTTTTAATGAGAGATTGATTATGACAATACTTACAGTTAAAGTTGCACCCGGATGTAAATACCGTCGCTGCTACTTTCTTCGGATAATCTGTTAGACTCAGTTTCTCGATCCCTGCGAATTTCATCCTTTACACCCTCTTTGAGAGAATAGGTTTCACGTTGTTTGAATTCCTGTTGTTTACCATTATTCCAGTGTTGAACCGGTCTGTAATATCCCGTTATTCTTGAATAAGTTTCTGTTGGTTTGGAACAGATGGGGCAGGAATAAACCTCTCCCGGAATATAACCGTGATCCGTACATATGGAATAGGTAGGTGAAAGGGTAAAATACGGTATTCTATAATTTTCTGAAATCTTTTTCACTAACGCTCTGGTGGTTTCCCAGTCCTGTATTCTTTCGCCCAGGAAGGCATGGAAAACAGTTCCCCCGGTATACTTGGTTTGCAACGTTTCTTGAATGTCTAACGCTTCAAACATATCTTGAGTGAAATTAACCGGAAGATGTGAAGAATTGGTGTAATAAGGTGTGTCAACTCCTGCAGTTATGATATCTGAGAATCTTTTTTTATCATGTTTTGCTAATCGATAAGAAGTGGATTCAGCCGGTGTAGCTTCCAGATTGTAAAGATTTCCGGTTTCTTCCTGAAAATCGGCTAGCCTTTCTCTCATGGTATCCAACACTTTTTTTGAGAAAGAGAGAGCGTCTTTGTCATCTATCGTTGTTTTTAGCCACTTTGCGTTTAGGCAGGCTTCGTTCATGCCCACAAGGCCTATTGTTGAGAAATGATTGTCAAAATGCTTGAGATAATGTTTGGTATAAGGGTAAAGACCAAAATCATTCAATTTCTCAATCACCCGTCGTTTGATTTCCAGGCTTCTTTTGGCAATTTCCATGTATTTTTCTAGTTTTTGGAAAAATTCTTCTTCGTTTTTACTAAGATAGGCCATTCTAGGAAGATTCAGCGTTACCACGCCGATGGAACCGGTAAATTCATCCGAACCAAAGAGGCCGCCCCCCCTTCTGCGTAACTCTCTTTTGTCCAGTTGAAGCCGGCAACACATACTTCTAACATCAGATGGGTTCAGATCTGAATTAATAAAGTTTTGAAAATAGGGCGTTCCATATTTTGCTGTCATTTCAAAAAGGAGTGGAACATTTTCGTTTTCCCAATCGAAATCCTGGGTAATGTTGTAAGTAGGAATTGGATATTGGAATCCCCTTCCCGCATAGTCTCCTTCAAGCATCACTTCAATGAAGGCTCGGTTGATCATGTTCATCTCTGTCTGACAGTCACCGTATGTAAATTCTTGCGGTTTGCCTCCGACTATAGCGGGCAGATCTTTTAAATCCTCAGGAACCACCCAATCTAATGTAATATTTGAAAAAGGTGATTGGGTTCCCCATCTGCTTGGCGTGTTAACGCCGAATACAAAGGATTGAATAGCCTGTTTTGTTTCTTTGTAAGATAAGGTATCTGCTTTGACAAATGGAGCTAAATACGTATCGAAAGAGCTAAAAGCCTGTGCTCCTGCCCATTCATTTTGCAGTACACCCAAAAAGTTAACCATTTGGTTTGAAAGTGTTGACAAATGTTTTGCCGGTGCGCTTGTAATCTTTCCGGTTACACCACCCAGACCCTTTTCGATTAATTGCCTGAGACTCCAACCTGCACAGTAGCCTGATAACATAGACAGATCATGAATATGCAGATCGCCGTTTTTGTGGGCTTTTCCAATCTCTTCATCGTACAATTCATTCAGCCAGTAGTTGGCGATAACTGTTCCGCTGTTATGAAGAATAAGACCACCGATGGAATAGGAAACCGTAGAATTCTCCTTAACACGCCAATCCGCTTTTTCCAGGTAATCGTTAACGGTAGAAGAAAAATTAAGCATGTCTTTGGATAATTCCCTGAGATTTTGATGCTGCTTACGATAGATGATGTAAGCCTTTGCAACTTCTGTAAAACCGGATTCTTCAAGGACTTCTTCCACATTATCCTGGAGTTTTTCAATCTCAATGAGATGATCCTTGATCTGTGATTGGGACTTTGATACGGCCCTCAACGCAAGCAATTGGAGAATATCTTCTGTATAAACCGATTCGGTTGCATCAAAAGCTTTTTGAATCGCTTTTTGGATTTTGTCAATCTGAAAATCAACAATTTTTCCATCACGTTTCTTAATCCCCAGTATAGATTGATTATTCATAAAAACCCCCCTGTTTTTTCTTATCTGTGTCCCATATTATACAATATGTTGTATCTTTTGTCAATGATACCACAACAGATTGTTGTTTCAACCTGTTGTCTTTTGGTTAGGGAGTGTTGTTGAGATAATGAAAAGTATTTTTTAGCGGTTGTTGCTCACGGATCAAGGGGTGTGGCTAGACGGGCTTCGTGTTTTCGAAAAGACTCCGATTCGCTCATACGCAAAAGGCTAAAAACTGCAAACTCGCTACGCTCAGATGG
>CAYOFT010000021.1:0-13079 GCA_964403295.1 uncultured Thermotogaceae bacterium
CCCACGAAGTCGCTTTTTGATTTGCCTTTTCTCTTAATCGTTCGTTGGCTGCAACGCCGCCGGCAAAAATAACTTTTTTTGTCCCCATCTTTCTGGCTGCTCGGAAAGATTTTTCAACCAAACTATCCACAATGGCCTCCTGATAACTTGCTGCTACATCAGCTAAAGAATCTTGAGGGTTTTTTCGGGTATGGTAAAGCAACGAAGTCTTTAATCCACTGAATGAAAAATTAAAATTATGCTTTTCCCTTAGGGCTCTGGGAAAGTCAACAGCCTTTGGATTTCCGCCTTTTGCCACTTTCTGAATCAACGGACCACCGGGATATCCCAAATTCAATAACCTGGCACCTTTGTCAAAAGCCTCCCCGGCTGCATCATCCAGTGTGTTTCCCACACGAATCAAATGATCATGATCTTGAACATGAATTAGCTGTGTATGCCCTCCAGAACATAAAAGAACCATAAAAGGCGGTTGAAGGTCCCTATAGATCAAATAATTAGCGTAAATATGTCCTTTCAGATGATTAACTCCGATAAAGGGAATTCCTAAAGTAAAAGCAATTGCTTTCGCAGCTGATACGCCAACAAGGAGAGCACCAATCAGACCCGGACCGATTGTTGCTGCAACAGCATCAATATCCGAAAAACTGCATCCTGCTTCTTGAAGCGTCTGGTTGATCATCGGGTTTATTGCCTCAAGGTGCTTTCTTGAAGCAATTTCTGGCACAACACCACCAAATTTATTGTGAATGGCAACTTGTGAAGAGAGTAAATTAGCTAAAATTTCCCTGTCTTCACTGATAATACAAACACCTGTATCGTCACAGGAGGATTCAATGGCCATTAAAATTCTTTTTCCGTTTTGCACTTGATTGTCTACCTCGTTCCAAAAATAGCGGAGCCTATTCTCAGAATTGTGGCTCCCTCTTCTATCGCTATTTTGTAGTCATTGGTCATCCCCATGGATAATTCAACGATTTGTGGATATTGTTTTTGAATGTCATCACGCAGCAATCTCAAACCACTGAAAGTGTCTCTGATGACCTGTTCATCATTGGTAAATGGTGCCATGGTCATGAACCCAATCACACGTATATTTTTGTATTTGTGAAGGGTTTTTAAAAAAGCCTTTGTTCTATCCGGGTTTAAGCCATGCTTGCTTTCCTCTCCTGAAATGTTCACTTCTATTAGAATATCTTGTACTTTCCCTTCACAGGCAGATCGTTTATCTATTTCACTGGCAATTTTTTCACTTTCCACCGAATGGATAAGCTTTGTCTTTCCTGCAACATATTTGACTTTATTTTTTTGTAGCGGGCCTATAAAATGCCACTCAATATCTTTATCCTGTAATACTTCCATCTTGTCACGGATCTCCTGTGCTTTATTCTCACCAAATATGTTGTGTTCAGTTTCAAAGATCTCTTCAATATCGGATACAGGAAACGTTTTACTCACTGCAACCAGTTTGATTTCATCCCCTTTCCTTCCACAACCTTTGGAAATTTCATTGATTTCACTTACAAGTGTATGAAAATTCTTTTGAATTACCGTCATCCCATCACCCCCAACAAAAACGGCATCGGTTCTCACCGATGCCATTATAACTCTTTTTTTGAGTATTTAAAAATCTAAATGTCGTTTAATGCCCAGAGACCGTGAACATTGCAGTATTCTCGGGCCTGGATTACATCTCCCACATCTTCAAATGTAGCAACGGGATCTTCACCGGGAGCCAGATGTTTTCTAAATACACCCCGATCTGTAATCAGTTCAATCCATTCGATATAATGTTTTTCCTGCATGGGATGAAGTGTAGAACCAACGGTTACTTTGTAACCGCCATTCACTTTTTCTACAACAGGAACGTGTTTTTCATTTGCCTGATCTGCAGTCTGTTCTTCCATCAGCTTCATGGGTTCACCGCAACATACTAATGCTTCTTCTCCCTCATGAAGAATTTCAACCACGTTACCGCAGATATCGCATTTGTAAACTTGTTTCTTTTTGGTCATCTCATCTTCCTCCTTTATAAAAGGTTTAATGCTTTGTGTTTGTCAAGTATTTTGTCTGCTAATTCTTTGACTTTGTCCAAATCCTCTTCTTTGGGATGGCCTTTATAATCGATTGTATCGAGCCATTCTGCCTGGATTGTTCCCAAAATGGACTTTAGTGTCTTTGTTGCCTGGGAAGCCCAGCCAAAAGAGGTAATGATTGAGATATTTTTTGTTTTGGGACGTAAGGCATTGATCATAGCTGCTGTATACAACATTTGAGGATGAGGCCCCATGAGAACCGTTGATCCAGCCAAGACGATTGTTGCAGCATCTACCAACTCAATGGTTAGTTTACCAAGATCCGCCTTTGTCATGTTTATTGGCAATACCTCAATTCCTCTGTTTGTTAATTCATCTGTGAGAAATTCTACTGTTTTCAAGGTGCTTCCGTGCATGGATACGTAAGGTATTAACACAAGATTTTTAACATCGTCTGATACCCAATCCTGATAATGTTTGATAATCAATTCAGGATTTTTATAGACCGGACCATGAACTGTACAAACCATGTCAAGTTCATACTCCTCAAGACGTTTCAGATGCTTTTTAATCATAGGCCTGAAAGGCATCATGATCTCAGCAAAATAACGTTTTGCAGCCAAATAAGTTTGAGAATCATCGTTTGAAAATGTATTGCTTACGGCAAGATGCGATCCCAAAAAATCTCCGGAAAACAACACTTTATCTTCTCTCAAATAGGTAAACATGGTTTCAGGCCAATGTACCCAAGGGGCAATGATGAACTCCAGCGTCTTATTTCCCAATGACAGTGTATCCCCATCGGAAACAACATCAAAAACTTCTTCTTCCAAAGGCAGCAAATCCATTAAAAAACCTTTGCATTTTTCGTTGGTTACTATTCGGGCATCCGGATATAATTCATGTACCTTTGGGATTAACCCGGAATGATCTTGTTCAGCATGGTTTGAAATAATATAATCAATTTTTTTTGGGTCTAATGTCTTTAGATTCCTTAAAAACTCTTCTTCTTTTTCTGGTTCAACTGCATCGATCAGGGCTGTTTTTTCGCTTCCGAAAACAACAAACGCATTATAAGACGTTCCTTCCGGCAAGGGTATCAATTCATCAAATAATTCACGATCCCAATCGATTGCCCCAATATTGTAAATATCTTCTTTTATTTTTCTGATAGCCAATTAATCCATCACCTCTTTATTGAACTTCGAAGGCGTCTTTACCTGCTCCACATAATGGACATACCCAATCTTCTGGCACATCTTCCCATTTTGTACCAGGTTCTACACCATTATCCGGATCTCCTGCTTCAGGATCATAAACATAACCACAAACTGTGCATACGTACTTATCCATTTTATTACCTCCGTTTTTTTAATGATAGTCTATTATACTATATATCTCATAAATTCCAAGAAATGCATAGAATAACTTTATTAATCATTTCCAATATATTTGACGTTATAAAATGGTGTATAATTCCAATAGAAAAAACTATTCAGGAGGGATTTATGCGAGTGATAGCGATTGACGCAATGGGAGGAGACCACGCTCCACAAGCAGTTATAAAAGGCGTTGAAGAAGCAAAATCAAAAAAAATCATCAACTCAGGTATCATTTTAGTCGGTAAAAAAGATCAAATAGAAAAATACTCAAGCCAATTAGATCAATTCGAAGATGTAACCATATACGATGCACCGGATGTTTTTAAAATGGACGAAAAACCTTCTCATATTTTAAGGCGACGTGAAACATCACTGTATATGGCTGCTGATTTGATCAAAAACGGTAAAGCAGACGCATTGATAAGCGCTGGTAATACCGGGGCTTTACTCGCCGTATCCACATTTGTTATTGGACGAATCAAAGGCATTTCAAGACCTTCAATTGCCACCCCAATTCCCAATAAAAAGGGTTTGACAATTTTATTGGATGGCGGAGCGAATTTGGAATGCAAAGTCGAAAATTATCTTTCTTTCGCAAAAATGGGTATGGCACTTCAAAAAATAAACGGCATCGAAAAACCTAAAATTGGTTTATTAAACGTTGGTACCGAAGAAGATAAAGGAACTGAGCTCATCAAAGAAGCCCACAAGCTGTTGAAGAAAGAAATCAACCAAAATTTTATTGGTTTTGTTGAAGGACGGGATATTGCTTCAGGCACAGTTGATGTAGTCGTCACAGACGGATGGTCAGGAAATATTGCCTTAAAGTCCATGGAGGGAATTGGAAGTTTTATTTCTTCATTGATAAAGTCATCCATCAATTCTCATGGCATTATGGTAAAATTGGGAGCATTGCTGTTGAAACCGGTATTCGCTGATTTAAAATACAAAACGGATTCTAGGAATACAGGCGGTGCCTACATCCTTGGGGTTAAAGCCCCTTCGATAAAAGCACATGGCAATTCTGATTCAATAGCAATTATTAATGCCTTGAAGGTCGCTGAAAAAGGCATTGATAACGAGATTGTTCAAAAAATTCAACATTCTATGGATTAAAGGTGAGTTTAAATTGAAAAACATACCATTAGCCTCTCCCGATTTGGGCGAAGAAGAAAAAAAAGCGGTGATGGAAGTTCTTGATTCTTCTATTCTCAGTATTGGACCGAAAGTAGAAGCATTTGAAAAACAAATTGCTGATTATTCACAGAGAAAATATGCTGTTGCCGTCAACAGCGGAACCAGTGCCCTGGATTTAATCGGCAGGTCTTTGGGAATCGGTCCGGGGGATAAATATATAACCACCTCTTTTTCCTTTATCACTACCGCAAATATCCTGCTCTATATGGGAGCCATTCCGGTTTTTGCAGATATTGAAAAAGACACATTTAACATCGATCCCCAAAGTATTGAAGAACTTGCGAGAAAAGACCCAAATATCAAGGGCATCATTACCGTGGATGTTTTTGGTCATCCATGCGCTTGGGACGAGATAAATCAAATTGCCAACAAATACAACTTAACGATTATAGAAGATTCTTGTGAAGCCTTGGGAAGTGAGTACAAAGGCAGACGATGCGGAAGTTACGGAGAAGCAGGTGCCTTTGCCTTTTATCCCAACAAACAAATTACAACCGGTGAAGGTGGCGTGATTGTAACCGATAACGAAGATATTTATATTAAAAGCCGGTCCATGAGGAATCAGGGACGTGGAGAAGGCGGCAGTTGGCTGGATCACGTTCGTTTGGGTTTTAACTATCGCCTGAATGAAATCAGCTCTGCCATGGGAATTGAGCAATTAAAAAAAATAAACCAGTTTATTGAAAAAAGGCAGCGTGTAGCCAACAACTACCAAAAACTCCTCTCAAAAATTGATGGTGTTCATCCCCCTGAAGTAAAAGACTATGTGACACAGATGAGTTGGTTTGTTTACGTTATTACTCTCGATGAGAAAATTCCACGGGATAAGGTTTTAAACGCTTTAAAGAAACGCGGAATCGGATCCAGGAATTACTTTTCCCCCATCCACCTCCAACCTTTTTATGAAAGGCAATTTGGTTTTAAAAGCGGATTATTACCGATTACGGAAGATATTGGCAGCAGAAGTATCGCTCTTCCTTTTTATAACAATCTGATAGAAGACGATCAAAATTATATCGCTGAAAGCTTAAAACAAATCATCGAATCCTTATGAAAAAGAGAACAAGAATAGGATTAACCATTTTGTCAGCAGCTCTTATGGCCTTTTCCATGCCGGGTATGTTTATTTCAATCCCCGTTTGGTTTTCTTTTGCCATTTTATTGGCTTGTCTGGATTCAATAAGGCTTCGGAAAGGCTTTTTCATTGGTTACATCTTTGGATACTTTTATTATTCCATTGCCTTTTGGTGGTTATTGCCTGCATTTATAAGGGAAATACCCAAAACCTTTAATACCTTTAGTCCCATAATGGGATTTTTAGTTTATATTATCGCGGGACTTTTTGTGGGATTATACTTCGGCGTTTTCGGTTTCATTTTCTCATGGTTTACAAAAAAATTCAAGAAACGCCCGTTTTTACTTGTATCTGGAACTTTATCACTACTGCTTTTCATTGAATATACGAGAAGTTTACCCCCGTTAAAATTCATAGGGTTTCGATTCACCGATGCGCTCTTTGATATGACGGGGATTCTTCAATTTGCTCGTATTGGCGGAACAGAACTATTATTGCTATTAATTGGCGTTATTAATCTTGTGCTTTTCATGATCTGGAGAAAAAACGGGATAACGAAAAATTTGGTTATTTCATCTGCCCTGATTATCTTCTCTATTTATGCATTGGATCAAACCATCACTACTTTTTTGCCCCCACCATACAACGAAAAAGCTCAAACTGTTGAATTGGCGGGTGTTCAGACCATGGTAACCCCCCTATACAAATACTATGCATCTGAAAATGAACTGATCACCGATTTTCAAGCGTTGATTAAAGAAGTGGAAGCAACCGCAGGAGATACTGATTTGTTCATACTTCCTGAAACCTATTTTCTTTACGACATCAACCATTATCCCAATACCGTTGACATGCTTGAAAAAACTGCTCAAGAAAGCTCCATGACCATTGTGGTTCCCCATGTTTATGAAAACGGTGATGGATATTTTAATGCTGTTCAATTGGCATATCCTGAAACGGGGTTAACGGAAAGATTTTACGGTAAAATTGAATTAAATCCTTTCACCGAATATCTCCCCTTTGAAAACCTGTTAAAAGCCTTTTCATTTCTAAAATTTCGAAATTACTTAAAAAAGGGAGAATCTTTTACAACTTTTAAAATAGACGGTATCAATGCGGCCTTTCCCATCTGTTTCGAATCTTTTTTCCCCAATGTTTTTATTGATTTCAGAAAAAATGATGCGGACTTTTTTTGCGTCATTACCAATGATGGATATTTCACACATAAAACAGCTTTGATTCAGCATTTCAAGCAAATTCAGATCAGAGCTGTGGAGACAAACAGCTGGATATGCCATGTATCTAACAACGGAATAACCGGTCTTGTGGATCCTTTTGGAAGAATCATACAACATTCGGAACCTTTTTTAAGAAATATTTCTTATATGGATATTCCCGCCGAAAAAAGACAAGGTACTATCTATATGTTGATATATGATTATTTATACTTGTTTATTTTGGTCCTGTTTGTAATATTTGTGTTTTTTGCTTTTGTGATAAAATAAGTCGACAATGATTTTTCGGAGGTGTTTCAGTGACTAAAAAGAACAAAACGATTGATTTTAAGGGGCTAGGACAAGGATCGTTTCCAAAAACAATAGAATCCTTCTTTTTATATTTCACATTCATTTTTGTTGCCATGTTTGCCCACCCAAAATTAACCTATGAATTTTCCACATCAAAATATCTTTTTTTAATTATCTTCTTTACCATTTCCATGACGCTGTTCCTTTTTAGAAAATGGAAGAAGAAAGAACAACAATTATACTTTTCTTGGGCTCATTTTGGTTGGTTCCTCTTTGGTGTCGCTGCAGTAATATCCACTTTTACAGTATTAAGAGAAAATCCCCTTTATTTCCCATTTTCATTTGAAATTGGAATCTATGCCTTTTTAACATTCTTCATGGTTTTATATTTTTCCAATTTTCTAGAAACTAAAAGGGATATTACCTATTTCTTGTTATTCGTTATGATATCGGGAACAATGGTATCCATAGAAGCCCTTATGAACTATTACACCGGTCAATCCTTCTTCCTTGGTTCTTATGGAGCCGGTGGAAAGATGTCCATCAAAGCCACTATAGGAAACCCTAATTTTGTCTCAGACTTTTTGGCATCGTTACTTCCAATAACAGTCTATTTTGTTGTCAGTTATGATTTTGGTTGGACACCAAAGAAAGAGAAACCGGGATTTGAATTTCTTACTCCAATTATGATTATCAAAGTTTTGGGACTTGTCAATTTTGCAATCTTCTATTTTCTGGTATTGGTTATAGGAACAAGGGCTGTCATCCTTTCCCTTATGGTGGGAGCTGTTGTATTTGTTATTGCCTGGTTCTATTATCGCTGGAAAAGAAGAAAAGAAGAGACGATCGACAATTTCAAAAAAATTGAAGGCTATTCCATACGTATTGCCGGAATACTGAAGAAAACCAATTTTATCTTTTTGATTGCCATCGTTTTCATAGCCCTGTTATTACCCATTCTTTTATCAAATCCTGATAATCCACTTGCACCGGGAACGAATATCGCCAGCAGAACTTCCTCTATCTTTGATGAAAGGGGATTTCAAACGACAGGTGGTAAAGTCAGATTGTTGGCTTGGAAGGCTTCTATTTATCAATTTAAAGATTTTCCTTTAATCGGAAATGGTATTGGAACTTACATGCACAAAGCAATCGGTTACATGGGAGATGCAACCCAGGACAACCCTGAATACATTGATGCCTGGTCAAATTTTAAAAGAACACATAATGACTATTTTCAGGTTTTGGGAGAAATGGGTCTTTTTGGCTTCCTTTCTATGGCTGTTACACTGGTTTTACTAATTATCATGTTCTTTCTCATATTGGGAGATCAGAAAAACCCTGATGATGCTATTTTATTGATCTTACTGGCAGTTGGTTTCACTGAGATACTGGGTCACAGTTTCACTGAATTTCCACTTCACTTGCTGCCCAATCAGTTATGGGCGCTGGCTATGACAGGATTGGGATTCGGAAGATATTTCAACCGAAAAAAACATTTGGCATTTCATTTGAATTTAAAAGGCTGGCGTATGCCTGCATTAATTGCTATAGTCATTGTGGTAGGAATCACTTCGGGCTGGTTGAAGCTTAACAGTGTAAAAGCTGAAGCGCTTTTCAAAGAGGGAAACGGCTATTATTCAAGCTTTAGCCAAATTGAACGTCAGGAAAGTGATCTTCAAAATCAGAAAAAGCAAGTGAATCAGATGTTCGAACAACTTGAAAATCGGGAAGGACAGTACGCTGTTTTTGAACCGGATACTTATATGAGACAAAAGGTGGCTGAAATGGGAAATATTGCCAATCAATTCAGTCAACAGGAGCTTCAGGTCCGTTTGATGAATGAACTGACAAAAGACCTACAGGAAGAAGAACAAAAATTGAATAACTATCTTACTCAGATTAATAACAATTTAGATTACCTGGCCTCTGAAAGGATCAAACGGTTTAACAAGGCTTTGTCTGATTTCCTGAGCAGTTTAGACAGTTTGGGTTGCTATGGCAAAAGCATGTTCTATACTTCATTAATGATGGTAAGACCTGAAAGAAAACAGGCGCTTTATGATGAACTGAACAACAACACAAATAAAATGGAAACCATCAGCAGGCATTTTACCCAAAGTGATGACAATATGCGACATATTCAGCAACAGTTTTTGGATTTCCCGTTAGAAAAAGATGTGGAAATGCTCGAACAACTATTAAACCAAGGGTATACTTCTTCTGTCAACGAATTGCTAAATCTCGTCAATATATCCCTTTGGTATGATATTCAGATGTATCAGACGGGTATCGATTATTTTGAAACATCCTTCCTTTGTTTTAATGAGAAAAATTCCTATAGAATTATGGGGAAATTCAATTACAATCTATCTGTGATGTTGAAAAACCTCGCGTCCAGATATGTTGAATTGGTGAATAAAGAACCTGCTTTAAAAGATATATTGATGCCATTAATTACACTGCATAGGACCCAATCAAATAAAGCTTTAGAAGATATGGAAAAGTGGTATGACACAGCAATATATGTCCTTCCCGGAAATTGGCAGTCTTTCCCCGATTGGGAAAGCATCTATTCCGAATACATCGATTTGCTTTTAAAGTCCAGCACAGTAACGGATGTTTACCCCAAAGTCAAAGAAGTTTCACAAAAAAGAGTCTGGGCTTCGGAACAGATGCATAATGTTCAAAGAACCGGCGTGCCTGATGATATCGCCTCGGTTTATTCCCAAATCGCTCAAGCTTTCCTTGAAAATAAGTTGTACCAGGAAACCATTTACGTACTGGATGATGGGTTGAATATGCTCTCCACAGCATATCAATGGAGTATTGATGACATTGTCAATAACCCCTATCTCAAGGATTCTGAGATCCAAAGATATCAGAATTTCATCTCAACGGTAGAAAGTCTTGTGGACAAAAGAGCAACTTTCCTGGATCAAGTCACCAGTGTTTACAGGTATGCCAAAGAACAAGGTGAATTTGAAGAAAAATGGCTGGAAGACTGGAAATACAATCAATTTACCGGTGAAACATGGGAAGCGGCAAATTATGAAGATATCATGAAAAAGGTTGAAGAAGCAAAGACAAACAAGCCAATTATCGTGGAATGAGCAATATCAAACATAAAGAGGAGAATTCAAAATGAAAACAAACATGAAGTTACTGTTTTTGATCTTTATCATATTAACCATTCCTATTTCTATTTATTCACAACAGGAAATGGATATATTAAATCTTGATCCTGAATATATTGTAGCAACAGTTGAAAATCAGGAAATTAAGGCCAGATTGTTGGATACAGAAGCAAATCTGCCATTTACCTTACTTCGAATAAAAGAAACCAACGAAGGTTTTTATGAAACCCTTTTATCCACAGAAGCGGGTTATGACTTTTTATTGGAATATAAAAAGCGAGTGTTATCGACACTTATTGACGCTTTTCTGATTATACAGCTAGCCAAAGACAAGGGTGTTCAGATACTTGAAGAAGATGTACAAGGCTATATCGATACTTTTTTAAACGAACTGCTGGCTTCCAACAATTTGAATATCGATGAATTTGAACAGTACATCATGACCCAAGGTTACGATTCTTTGGCAGATTATAAAAACCATTTGGAGCTGCAGAGAAAACTGGCGTTAGCCAATTACGGGTTGATAGACATCCTTTTTCCAAACGTGACCGTTTCAGAAGAGGAAATAACTGATTATCTAAATAAAAATCCTCTTAACAACCAGGAGAGCAATTCGGTACATATCTATCACATTCTACTGGACAACAACGCTGACTTAAACAATGTCTTTAACATGATTAATGAATTAGGTTTTGAAGCTGCAGTCATGGAATACTCAAAAGACGATCTGACAAAGTTTAACAATGGTGATCTGGGTTGGATAGAAAGAGGCGTTTTTCCTGAATTTGATATCGCCTTTGAAAAAAATCCGGGTGATGTAATCGGTCCGATAAAAACTGAACTGGGTTATCACATTATAAAAGTTGTTGAGTTTTCCGGAGGCGAGCAAGGGCAGAATCAACTCAAAACAGACGTTCGGGAGATGTTAAAGAGAGAAAAACAATTAACATTATGGGAAAATTGGTTGAGATCAGATTTTGAACAGGAAAGCAGTCAATACAGCATTAAGATATTTTTTTAATTAAGGGAGGATGGTCGACATGAAAGCATGTCCTTTTGGAACACACAGAGTGATTGAACCTGAGGGGGTTTTACCACAACCTGCCTGGAAGATCAATAATTCCATGAATACAGCATATGACAATGAAATCATGATAGATGTTACTCACTTAAATATCGATTCTGCATCATTTAGGCAGATTAAGGAAGAAGTGGGAGCAGATGAAGAAAAAGTAGCGGCAAAGATTATGGAGATTGTGGCTGAAAGAGGTAAAATGCATAATCCTGTAACCGGATCCGGTGGAATGCTGGTGGGGACGGTTGCTGAAATTTCAAAAAAAATGTCACAAAAGCATCAGGTAAAAGTTGGAGATCATGTTGCAACTTTGGTATCTTTGTCACTGACACCCTTAAAAATTGAAAGAATTCGAAAGGTGCATTTGGATCGGGAACAAGTGGAAGTAGAGGGAAAGGCCATCGTCTTTGAAAGCGGAGTAGTCGTAAAACTTCCCAAAGACATGTCCAGACCCCTTGCCTTATCAGTGCTTGATGTGGCAGGAGCTCCCATACAAACCGCAAGGCTTGTCAGACCTGGAGATACCGTCATGATTCTTGGGGCTGCCGGAAAATCCGGTGTCTTATGCTCATACGTTGCAAAAAAAATGACCGGCAATGTGGGAAAGGTAATCGGTTTGATTCATCACAATGACAGAAGAGCAGAACTTGAAGAACTGGGATTTTGCGACACCATCCTTCAAACTGATGCCACGGATACTGTGGGTGTCTACAGAATGGTTCACGACGCGACAGACGGAGAATTGTGTGATGTCACGATCAACGTGGTCAATGCAGCTAATACTGAAATGTCCTGCGTTCTTTCCACCAAAGAACATGGCAACGTCTACTTCTTTTCCATGGCTTCAAGTTTCACAAAAGCCGCTTTAGGGGCAGAAGGGGTGGGAAAAGACGTGAACATGATCATCGGAAACGGCTATGCTCAAAATCACGCAGCATATGCATTAGATATAGTAAGAGAGAATAAGGCGCTTTTTGAACTTTTCAAAAAACGTTACGGATAGGAGAGAAAGGAGATGGTTAAATGCATCTGAAAGTAAAAATTGGAGATAAAATAGAACTTGAAAATCCCCTTATGCCTGCTTCCGGGCCCTTGGTGGGTGATGCGGAAAAAATTCTTGCCCTGGCCTCTCAAGGTTTAGGTGCACTAGTTACAAAAACCATCTCCTCCAAAGCTGCACCGGTTCCTCATCCATGTATTATCGGGGGAAAAGATTACATTATTAACGCTGAACTATGGTCAGAGTTCCCCCCCGATAAATGGGAAGAGGAATTTCTCCCTGAGATTGAAAAGTCTGCGTTAAAAAGACCCCTCATCATCAGCTTGGGATATAAAAAGGATGAAATTTGTTCGTTGATCAAACGAGTTGAACGATTTGCCACGGCCTTTGAATTGTCTACGCATTACGTGGGAACCGATCTTACCCCCATTGCCCAAACGGTAAAAGCCGCAAGCGAATCAACAGACAAGCCTGTTTTCATTAAACTCAGCCCTCATATCAACGATCCGGTGGAATTTGCACAAATGGTGAAGGATAATGGGGGTTATGGCATAGTGGCCATTAACTCTGTGGGTCCAACATATCCCGTCGATCTAACAAGGGGGAAATCTCCTCTTGGCAGCAAGGACGGTTACGGGTGGATTTCGGGCC
>CAYOFT010000021.1:13179-22875 GCA_964403295.1 uncultured Thermotogaceae bacterium
ACAAGGGGGAAATCTCCTCTTGGCAGCAAGGACGGTTACGGGTGGATTTCGGGCCCGGTGATTAAGCCCATCTCCCTTTCAAGAATAAGAATGATCACCCAATCCGTGGATATACCGGTCATTGGCGTTGGGGGAATTAAAAGCGCTGAAGATGTGTTGGAATTTATAGCCGCAGGTGCCAGTGCCGTTCAAATGCTCTCAGCTGCCATGCTTTATGGTAAAGACTTGTATTCAAGAATTCTCAACGATCTTCCCAAGGTCATGGAAAAACATGGGTTTAATGACTTGATTTCTATAAAAGGCATGGTTAAAAATACAAGCAGCGAAATCAATTTTGAAACCGGATACCCGGTTATTGATCATGACACCTGCACACTTTGTGGCTTGTGTGTAAGAAATTGTCCCTATTACGCTTTATCAATAGAAGACAAACAGGTTGTTTTGGATAAATCAAAATGTTTCAGATGCGGTCTATGTGAAAGCAGATGCCCTGTAAATGCCATTGAAGGTGTCTTATGAACCAAAAGCATTATCACTTGAAATGTGTTCATTGTTCAAATGAATATAGCCCTGATGAAGTTCTTTACACTTGTCCCAAATGTGGTAATCGAAAGGGAACCCTTGAAGTGATTTATGATTTCAACTGCCAAACACATTGGGCGAATGAAAAAAAACATGGTATTGCCAAATTTACATCCATTCTTCCCATCCAAGAGGAGCTGCTCCCAACTCTGGTAACTGTTGGAGATACACCCCTTTATTCATCCACAAGTCTTGCTCAAGAATACAATGTGAAAGAAGTATTGATCAAGGATGACGGTAAAAACCCCACGGCCTCTTTTAAAGACCGGGCCAGTATTATTGCTGTAGCCAAAGCAAGGGAATTGGGCTATTCAGATATTTATGCAGCATCCACAGGTAATGCCGCCAGTTCATTGTCCGGTATATGTGCTGGGACTGGAATCCAAGCTCATATTTTTGTACCTGAAACAGCACCGGAAGCAAAGATCGCGCAAATGTTGATTTACGGTGCCCAGGTTTTTGCCGTAAAAGGGACTTATGATCAGGCATTCGACCTTTCGCTAAAAACCGGAGAAAAGAATGGCTGGTATTGCAGAAACTCTGCGATTAATCCCTATCTTTTGGAAGGGAAAAAGACTTGTGCCTTAGAAATCGCTTATCAAACTAAGCTCAATCTACCTGACTGGATCTTTGTCAGTGTGGGAGATGGTACTGTTTACAGTAGTTTCCTAAAGGGCTTCAGCGATTTAAAACACTTGGGGATCATCGATGAAATACCACGCGTCATAGGTGTTCAAGCTGCCGGCTGTGATCCAATACTGCAAACCTTTAAAAAGGGGGAACCTTTTGAAATTGAAGACATGGAAAATACTCAAACAGATGCAGATTCAATTGCTGTGGGTAAACCCCGTGACTATTTAAAGGCATGTCAATACGCAGACCAAATGAATGGTGACTTCATTAGCGTCACAGATGGCGAAATCGGAGAAGCCATTATGGAATTGGCAAGAAAAACCGGTGTCTTTTCAGAGCCGGCTGCAGCCGCATCTTTTGCCGGTTTTAAGAAAATGTCACAATCCAATGCCTTTAATCCGCAAGACAAAATCGCTTTAATTGTCACCGGAAATGGACTAAAAGATATTAAAACACCCAAAAAATATTTAAAGGAAAAAGTTGAGGTCATTAGCCCTTACATTAATTCATAACTGGTGGATGTAACGGGTGCTTTGAGGCTTTCTAAGACCCGCTCAAGCAAAACACCTTCTCTGTGTGGCATTTCAAAGCCGAATGTGGCACGGATGGCTAATGAAACAAAATGCTGAGCCCGATCCAAAGCGATGGGAAGACTATCTCCCTGCATCAGGCTTCCTACCAAAACACTGGTAAACATATCCCCTGTTCCCGGGTAAAAAGCAGGTATGTAATCACAGGTCACTTTCCAGTAGCGATTGTCCTTTGAGTTATAAGCCACTGTTGATGTACTTTTAGCTTTCAACTCATTTGGAACACTTGTTATGACTGTAAAGATAGGTCCCATTCTCGCCAATTCTTTTAACCATTCTTTGATCTCTTCATCCGAAATGGTTGACGGAATTTCTTTATCCAACAAAAAAGAGGCTTCCGTAATATTTGGAGTAATCACATCTGCCTCTGAAATCAAACGTTTCATACCTTTTACCATCCCATCGTTGACCGTTTGATACAATTTTCCATCATCACCCATTACCGGATCGATTACTTTCAATTGATCATCACGTTTAAAATCTTTGAAAAAACCGCTGACGATGTCAATTTGTTCTTCAGATCCTAAAAACCCGGAATAAATGGCATCAAATTCCAAATCAAGAGATTTCCAATGATTGATGTACCCTTGGAGTTGAGGGGTTAAATCAATGAATTGAAAATCTTTAAAGCCTCCTGTATGAGTTGAGAGAACGGCTGTTGGTACTGGACAGACTTGGAATCCCATATTGGAGAGTATGGGGATAATCACCGTCAGAGAAGCTCTTCCAAAACCTGATATGTCATGTATCGCTGCTATTCGGGGAACGATATTTTTCATTTCTCCTCCCATATTGCTCCAATCTAAATACTTCTGTTGTTTGTTTGGATTATATCACTTTTTTTTGACTTAAATCTGTTAGAATAGAGATATGAAAAGCATGACGTTTACGGATTTTTTTGGACTGGATATCGTCAGTTCAAGTCGAGAAGAGATTGATGTTTTCTTAAAAGATTGTCTTGAAAAAGATGAGAAGATAAAGATCACTACCATGAATGCACAGATTGCCTATTTTTATCTGAAAGATCGTTCAGCAGCTAAGGCCATTTCGGATTCCTTTGTCATACCGGATGGTACAGGACTATCATGGGCGTTAAAAAGATTGAATGGCGTCAGCATAGATCGTTATCCGGGCGTTGAAATCATGTATTCTCTGTGTAAAATCTGTTCAGAGTTGGGAAAGAAGGCCTATATTCTTGGCGGCTTGGAAGGGGTTGCACAACAAGCAGCTGTCAATTTAAATCGTGAAACGGGTATTGGGATCAATGGTTATCGTAATGGTTATTTTGACATAGAAAAAGACAGTCAAGCCATCTGTCAAGAGATAAAAGAAAGACAGGCAAATGTTCTTTTTGTGGGGTTGGGGGCTCCGAGACAGGAGAAGTGGATTTACCGTTTTTTTGAGCAAACGGGATGTACCTTGGCCATTGGGGTTGGCGGATCCTTAGATATTTACGCAAACACCGCTAGGCGTGCTCCGAGTTGGGTTCAAAAGGCTAATCTTGAATGGTTATATCGGATCTTGCAGCACCCGGTTAAAAAATTCAAAGTGATATTTCAAATTATGTCTTTTGTCAAACACGTACTAAAGGGGAAAAAAGTTTGAAAAGGAAATAACCCGTATCTTTTTTCTGTCTTATACTTAAGAGGTGATAAAAATGAGTCGTGAAATAATTTGGATGATTTTTGGCTTTATTTTATTAATCACAGAAATGTTCACCACCACCTTCTTTATAATGTGGTTTGGTATTAGCGCACTTTTAACAGCACTTGTTTCATGGTTGTGGATTGATTCCTTCACACTGGAATTGCTTATTTTTGCCGGTGTTTCATTTTTGCTGGTGCTATTCACCCGACGATTGGCCAACAAAATGTCAGGTGAACCATCCAGAAAAATTACACAGGATGAGATTATCGGAAAAACCGGAATGGTTACAGAAACCATTCTTTCCGACAATTCCAAAGGATTGGTTAAAATGAACGGACAGGTTTGGCGAGCGGTTTCTGAAAAGGGTGTTGAAATTGAAAGAGGAAAAAGCGTAATTGTTAAAAGGCTTTACGGGGTAAAAATATACGTTGAAGAAATTGAAGAAAAAGATTAAGGAGGTAAAAGTATGCTGATTGCACTGGCTATCATTATAGTATTTGTCTTTATCTTTGCGATGGCAGGGATAAAGATCATCAGACCTTATGAAAAGGGTGTTGTGGAAAGACTTGGAAAATTCAGCCGTATTGGAGAATCGGGTATTCAATTTATCATTCCATTGTTTGAAAGAATGACAAAGGTGGACATGCGAGAGCAGGTGATTGATGTTCCTCCACAGGAAGTCATCACCAATGACAATGTGGTGGTATCCGTTGATGCCATTATTTATTATCAGGTAACAGATGCCTATATGGTACTTTATAATATCTCAATGTTTCAGGATGCTGCGGTTAAACTGGCGCAAACAAACTTGAGAAACGTTATCGGTGAATTGGAACTGGATCAGACTTTAACATCCAGAGAAATGATCAATACAAGATTGAGAGAAGTGTTGGACGATGCAACAGACAACTGGGGAGTAAAGGTTTCCAGGGTTGAGATCAAACGTATCGATCCGCCACAAGACATTACCGATGCCATGAGTCGTCAGATGAAATCCGAAAGAATCAAGAGAGCTGTCATTTTAGAAGCTCAGGGAATCAAGGAATCTGAAATCACCAAGGCGGAAGGTAAAAAACAAGCCTGGATTTTAGATGCGCAGGGTAAAGCGGAAGCGGTCAGACTGGAAGCTGAAGCCCGAAAGTTCCAGTTAAGTACAGAAGCTGAAGGACAGGCCGAAGCCATTTACAAGGTCTTTGAATCCATTCACAAAGGGAAAGCCACAGATGATGTCATTGCTATCAAATACCTTGAAGCCTTGAAGGACATTTCCAACGGCAAGGCATCCAAGATCTTCCTGCCTTTGGAAGCTTCGGGAATATTAGGCAGTATAGGTGCTATTGGTGAGATGTTTAACAAAAAAGAGAAAGAAGAAAAATAATCAATAATCAAAGCGGGAACTCTTTAGGGGTTCCCGCTATTAAAATTATTGGAATAAATTTTGTTGTTTAACGTCAAATCTTATTGTATACCCATAGGGGGTATAATTCATTTATTTTTTTGGAGGTTGAAAAATGGGACTATTAAAGAAGAAAGATCAGGCACAAATTAAGGATAGACTTGCTGAGGAGATGAAGGATAATGTTAAGATCATTCTTTTCCTAACAGAAGACGAATCGAAATGCCATTACTGTAATTTGACAAAAGAGGTATTACAGGAAGTATCTACACTTTCCGGAGGTAAACTGGAAGTGGAGGAACATATCTACGAACAAAACAAAGAATTGGCCAAACAATATGGCGTAGAATATCTTCCGGGTTTTGTTATTTTAGACAAAGACTCAAAACACTATAATGTAATCTTCCACGGGGCACCCTTTGGTCATGAATTTGCCACATTGCTGGAAGACATCATCATCATCTCTAACGGTGCCAATCCACCGGTAAGTCAAGAGGTTGTTGAAAAGTTAAAGGCGATCAATAAACCGGTTAAAATCCAGGCTTTTGTTACACCGACTTGCCCTTATTGCCCTAAAGCGGTATTAACCGCTCATTTCTTCTCAATGATCAATCCTGAGTTTATCACAGGGGAAATGGTTGAGGCTTCGGAATTTCCTGAGTTATCTGCCAAATACGGCGTTTCATCCGTTCCTCAAATGGTCATCAACGACGGAGCAAATTCATTTGTGGGAGCATTCCCGGAAAAGGAATATCTTGAAGAAGTCTTGAAAGTACTATAATTCAACAAACGGGGTGAGAGAAGTGGTTTTCTTTGATTTGGGGGATTCAAAAAGCTCTAAAGAAACAAAAGATCAATATGATATGGTGATTATCGGTGGCGGACCTGCGGGTTTAACTGCTGCTATTTATGCTTCAAGAGGCGGATTGGACACATTGGTGATTGAAAAAAGCAGCGAAGGCGGACAAATTGCTGCCACTGAAAAGGTTGAAAATTATCCGGGATTCATTTCCATAGATGGCTTGGAACTGGCTGAAAAATTCAGCGAACATGCCAAGCATTTCGGAGCAACGATTTCCAATCGTGGTGTAAGAAATCTTTCTTTTTGTTGTGACAAAAAGACAATCGTAATGGATGATTCCATCGAAATTGAAGCAAAAACGATCGTAATTGCAACAGGTGCTACACACAGAAAACTTGGCGTTCCAGGTGAAAAGGACTATGAAGGGAAAGGTGTTTCTTATTGTGCCATCTGTGACGGAGCCTTTTTCAGAGACAAGCATGTGGCGGTGATTGGTGGTGGTAATTCAGCCATCGATGAAGGATTGTATTTAACACAAACTGCAGCAAAAGTAACGGTCGTTCATCGACGAGATAAATTACGAGCAGATAAAATATTACAAGAGAGGGCCTTTAACAATCCAAAAATGGATTTTGTATGGGACTCAGTGGTCGAAGAGATCCAGGGTGATGCCTTTGTAAACAATCTGGTTTTGAAAAACGTGAAAACCGGAACACAAAGTGATTTTCCCGTTGATGGCGTTTTTATATACATCGGTCTGGTTCCCAATTCAGCTTTATTTAAAAACCTTCTTCAAACCACCCACGATGGCTTCATAAAGGTCAATCCTGTGACTTTTGAAACATCCTTACCCGGGGTTTTTGCGGTAGGGGATGTCATCGATAAAGAATTAAGGCAAATAATCAATGCGGCTGCAGATGGGGCAAGTGCTGCATCAAGTGCCATAAAAATTTATTTTTAAAGCGCTAAAACATCTCCATTTGGAAGGGGCTTGAATGCGCCCCTTTTTTTAATGGTATTCTTCAACGACTCTTTGCTTCCAATTTCCCAATCGAAGGAACAAGGTTACGATAATTAACGCCCCGATATTGCTGATGATCATGGCGTAAAAGATACCGTTAAACCCGTATATTTTGGACAAAATTAAAACAAATGGGATACGTACTCCCCATAATCGGATTAAATCTGCAATTGTTGCCTGCATGGTGTGGCCTGTTCCCCTTAAGGCACCCTGAAAAACCGACATGGTGGCAAAAAAGGGCAAAGACATGGAAACCAATCTAAAGAAGTGACGTCCCAGTTCAATCACTTCTTGCTGGTTGATAAAAAACTGGGTCACATATTGCCCAAAAAAGAAAAGGAGGACAGAAATACTCAGGACAATTGAAAAGGTCAACAAGGCAGCTTTCTTTACGGCCTCTTCCGCCCTCTCTGGTTCTTCAGCTCCAACAAATTGCCCTGCCATTGTGGAAGTTGCCAGGGACATTCCCACGGCAAACATCGTGACCATTGAAAGAACCCGTTGCCCTATTCCGTAAATACTGATAACCGTTGTTCCAAAGCCGGCTACCACACTCATGATAAAGGTGAACCCCACAGCAGTAACGGACTGGCCAAGTGATCCGGGTAACCCGATTGACAAAACCTTTTTGATCATTCGAAAATCAGGCTTAAAATCCTTCGTGTGAATAGTAAAACCCAATTTATTACTGATTAAAACGTACAGGAAATAAAATGCAGCGGTTCCGCGTGCGATGAGTGTTGCGAATGCAGCACCCTGTACACCAAGATCAAGGACAAAGATAAAAATTGGATCCAATATAATGTTAAAAACCACGGCAAAAAACATCATTTTCAACGCGATAACCGAATTCCCCCAACCTCTAAAAATACTGGCAAATAACTCTGTGAAAAAGATAAAAGGGATCGCCAATATCATGATTCTTAAATAACTTAACGCCGTTTCGTATAACTCCGGTGATAT
Organism: uncultured Thermotogaceae bacterium; assembly: GCA_964403295.1. Taxonomy (GTDB): domain Bacteria; phylum Thermotogota; class Thermotogae; order MWEM01; family MWEM01; genus JASUTC01. Next base: position 20,814 of record CAYOFT010000021.1, read on the forward strand.
CTTCATCCAGCGTAAAATATTTCCTGAAAGCAGATACCCGAACAACATGATGACCAGAGCCAGTGATAATAGCGTCAATATCACTTGGGCAGCGGATTTTTCGGCTAATTTTTTATTTTTCATTCCGGTATATTGTGCAATCATGGAAGTTGCAGCGTGTGAAAAACCCATGGCAAGGGAAATGAGTATAAAAATAATCGGGAAAGTCACAGTTGGTGCGGAAAATTCAACTGTTCCCAGCTTTCCGAGAAAGTAGGCATCTGTAATATTATAAATGGTCTGTAAAAGATTGGTTAGGACAATGGGCCATGCCAACTTAAGAAGCCCCCTATAAATTGGCAAAGAAAAAATATCAACCTTCTCGTTCATACGCTTGCTGAGATTTTTAAAGAAATTCAAAGTTGATCAACTCCGGATTATAATGTTCGAGTTCCTAATTATTATAACACAGTCATTTTTTTATATAAGCTTTTTTAGCTTCTTTCATTATGGGTATTTGCTTGCTCATTTTTCAAGGTTTATGTTAAACTATTACTGGTTTACACGCTTTAAACTACACTTAAAATTATACAAGGCTAGTGATTCAGGACGGTTTAAAACACACTTTTGGTTATACCATCCAAAGGAGCATCATATGATTATCATTCAAGAATCCGAAATCATTAAATTGTTATTCGGATTAGGTGTTTTGATTTACTTTTTCATAACCAAGAAAAAAATAATCGAACTTCCCCATCATAATCTGCTTTTTTTTGCATATATTATTGTTTTTTCAGGATGGGTCTTGACCGTTATGGAAGGCTTTTTTTATGAGCAATTCATAAATCTAATAGAACATTCCTGTTATACTGCCAGTACAGTTTTACTGACTTTGTGGTGTTATCTTGTATTCATTAAGGGTGATACTAAGTGAATACTGTTACTGTAATCGATATTATCGGTTTGTTGGCCAGCGTTTCGGGTATCTTTTTTCTACTTCAAGATCGTAAGAAAAGAATAAAGCACGATTCAAAGATGACACTGCTGATTCTACTTGGTTTAGTCACTTTTTTTAATTTTTCAAATATTTTGGAATGGGCAGGAATCACTGCTCATTTAGATATTTACGAAGATTATATCAGGGTTTTGGAACCGATCTTGTGGATGTTTTTCCTATATGCCTCTTTGATGAATCTGCAAATCAAGAGGAGAAAGGAATCTGAAGAATCATTAAGAAAGAGTCGCGAGGCGTTAAAAAAAAGCGAAATGCGTTATAAAAGCTATATGGAAAATGCCCCGGTTGCAATTTTTATCACAGATGCTTCTTTGTGTTATGTGGATGTCAATACAATAGCTTGTCAAATGACCGGGTATTCAAAAGAGGAACTTTTAAACATGTCTATTAAAAACCTTTTACCCGAAAATGTTCCGATTAAGACATTTGACGAGTTAAATAATGTAGAAAAAAGACTTTATGATAGATCAAAAGACACCATTTTGATTCAAAAAGAGTCGGTTTTGAGGAAAAAGGACGGAACTGATTTTTTTGCATTAGTGAGAACTGTAAAACTGTCAGAAGATACTTACATGGCCTTTTGTCTGGATATCACCAAACGTAAACAAATAGAAAGTGCTCTTAAAAGAACCAATGAACAATTAGAACAAGAAAAGAAACTGGCAGAAGCTGCCAATCAGGCAAAAAGCGAATTCTTGGCCAATATGAGTCATGAATTAAGAACCCCTTTAAACGGTGTGTTGGGATTCTCGCATTTGCTGAAAGATACTGAACTTACTCAAGAACAACGAGAATATGTTGAAGATGTGATCTTTTCCAGTGAAAACCTACTGAATATCATCGAAGATATCCTTGATTTTTCAAAGATAGAAGCCAATGCAATGGAAATTGATAATGTGGAGACGAATTTAAAACAATTGGTTGAAAATGCTTACCGGATCACAAAATTTAAAGCTGAGAACAAAGGATTATCGATAAAAATACATTTGGACGAATCTTTACCCGAATGTGTGAAAACCGATCCCTATCACCTGTCTCAGGTGTTGGTAAATCTCCTGAGTAACGCCG
>CAYOFT010000022.1:0-10943 GCA_964403295.1 uncultured Thermotogaceae bacterium
GGTTTTCAAAATGGCTGTGGGCAGCGATCAATGTTTGTATTACCTTTAAGATACAGATTGCCACGATAATGTAGGCAGCTGAAAAGATCAGCGCCTTCCAGAAAGAATAAGGGAGTGCCATATCCATTTCAAATAACTTTTGGTAATTTTCAAATCCGTTAAAATAAGGATTTTTTTGATTGGCAAAGTCCCACTTGAAAAAACTTAAAACAAATGAATAAGCAATGGGCCAAAAGACAAATACCCCCAATATGACAAAGGAGGGTAAAAGAAACAGATACCCATGAACGGTTTCTCTAATTTTTTTGTTTTTAATTTTGAGAAAATTTGTTTTATTCGTCATCAGTATCAACCTTTATTAATATTTATTAATATTATATAGACCTTGCTTCAGTAAAGGGATGATCGTGTTTAAGATTTCCTTGATCACATACTGCTTATTAGGAAGATTGATCACGACAGTCGAATGAAAGATACCGCAAATACCTCGGTTTAAGATGGAATAAGCCCCTTTTTCCATGAGGGAGTACATAATTGCACCTTCCAGAGCGGGGAGTCTTTTGTCAACCAAAGCACCCGTAGCTTCCGGAACGATATCGTCACATTCCATTCCAATTCCCCCAAAGGTTAGTACCAGTGAATAACCATCCATGAAAAGGCAGAATAGGGATTCTTTGAACGATTCAATCTCCCGTCTAACACGCACTGTCTTTTTCACTTCTAAACCGTCTTCTTTCATCAAGCCCTTTAATTCGTTAAGATCATCCTCTTCCATATCAGCGGTTAAAACCAGTGCTATGGAATGAATCATTGCTTTTTCATTCGATTCAAAATAACTCAAGTTCCTGGCCCCCTTTTTCAATACTGGTCTTAAGCAGCTTGTCAATATCTTTTACAGTCTCTTTGATCCCTTTAATCATCAAAGGGATATCTTCATTGAGCAGCAACTCCAGCATCTGTCTGTGTTGCTCTTCTTCATTAGAATAAGCAACTGTGACAATGCCAATGATGTTCTTTTCATCGTAAAAGTTCTTCAACAGGTTAAGCTTTTTTTGAGCGTTTTTCTCCAATAGTCCAATATCTGCTGCTCTCCCGTTAAGAACCGTGTTGAAAATGTCTTTCGCGTTATGATTGATTTCTTTGACAATTCTTAAAAATTCAAGAATTTTTTCTTTGCTAAGCTGCTCAATAATAAATCCTTTTTCAACCTTAGAAACCGAATAATGGTGAATAGAAAAATAATCGGAAATATTTTTCGCAACTCTGGAAAAGACGATGTTGTATAAAAATTTCTTGGTTTCCCTTTTTAAGTCGTCATCTTTATCATCTACAATATCCAAGAAAAATCTGGGATTTGTTCCCAGCCAAAGTTCCATCCCCTCCATCCCAACATTGGGGATAATATAATGATTATTATCAATCTCGTAATAGTTGCTTTCCACCGCAATCAAATTGATGAGTAAAGCATTATAATGTGTTTTTTCTGTTTCTTCAGGTGTGAAGGATTTTGGAATATTTTGAATTAATTCAGTAATCTCATTATAACGTGCTTCTGATGTTGAAGCATAACCAAGGATCGTAATATTGTAATCGGAAAAGAATTTTATCTCGTCTAAAATAAAGTCTATTGAAGGAATTTTTGTGCAGATGATTTTTGCGTTTTTCCAAATTATTTCTTTGGTAATGCTGACGAAATCATCTGGTATGGATATTTTCAACGTATCTTCAGGCGAAAAGGAGAAGGAAACACTTTTAAGATCTAAAAAGAACAACGTTGAAAGAATTTCATTGTTTTTTTCAACCACAAGATGTACAGATGGTGCTCCAGATATGAAAGTAGACGTGCAATCGAATTGTTCATCAAAAATAGAATAGATAATCGTGCTTGCATCTTTTGACATTGTTTCAATATTGATTCCGTTGAGAATTTCTTCGATTCCGGCTCCTTGAAGGTACAAAATAAATCACCTCAGTGACAGACTTTTCAGTCTATCCCCTCTACAATCACTCCAGCTACAGTATACTCACCATCATGTGTGATGGATAAAAATGCCCGGCATTTTCCGGAAAAGTAAAAGGTCAATTGTTCATGGGGAATCTCCAAAAACGGTTTTCCGTTTTCATCCGTTGCCACACCAATTGAATTTAACTCGAAATCTCTGACACCTCGTCCCGTGGCCTTATAAAAAGCCTCCCTTGCACAAAAACGTCCCGAAAAGAATTCCTTTTTTCTTTTTACAGATTTAATAGCAGACAGCTGTTCATTTTCACTTTTTGTAAGGACTTTGTGTTTGAGTCTTTCAATCTTCTTTTCATCGAGTCTTCTCAAGTCCATCATATCGATACCAAAACCCAGAATCAACGCTTTTCTTCTCCTGAAAGATAGTATTGACAGAATTCTCTTACAGGGCATATGGAACAAAGTGGCGTTCTGGGCTTACAGACAGCTTTGCCAAACTCAACCATTGAACCGTTGATAGGTCCCCAAAAACTGGAAGGTAAAACTTCCATTAGGGCAAACTCGGATTTTTCAGGCGTCTTTGTCTGAATCCAGCCTAATCGGTTGGCAATACGATGAACATGCGTATCCACTGCCATTGCCTGGATCCCAAAGGAAACCCATAAGACAATATTAGCAGTCTTTCTGCCCACACCGGGTAATCGTGTGAGTTTATCAATATCAGGAGGTACTTCTCCCTGATATTCTTTTATCAACACCTTTGAGGTTTCCACAATGTTTTTTGCCTTTTGTCGATACAAACCTGAAGGCTTTATTCTGTCAAACAACTCTTCCGGTTCTTTTTTTGCCACTTCATAAACATCCCAACTGTCTTGAAACAATTGGTTTGCAGCTTTTTCGGTATTTTCATCCTTGGAGCGCTGGCTCAATATAGTTGAAATCAAAACCACATAAGGATCGGTATTTGTATGCATTTTCGGAAACTTTTCAATGATCGTTTCAGCCACATTGATAATTGTCTGATTCAAAACTTATCCTTTAAGGGCCTCAGCCCCGTTAACAATTTCAATGATCTCCTGTGTAATTGAAGATTGTCTTGCCTTGTTATAATCCAACGTGAATCGTTCAATAAGATTTTCTGCGTTTTCTGTTGCATTCCTCATAGCATTTTGTCTGGAATAAAGCTCACTCACTTGAGCCTCAAGCAACAAACTCAATACATGAGACTTTAAATACAGCGGCAGGGCTTCATCCAACACTTTAGCCGGTTCGGGTTCAAATTCATACTCCACTCTATAAGTCCGATCATCCGATTTATTTTCGGTAGGTATGATGGGGAGTAAATCCAAAACCTTTGGTTTTTGTAAAAGAGAACTGTGAAATTTACTGAAAACGATTTTAAAAGAATCTGCTTTGTTCTCTTCAAAAATATCCAAGATTCGGTTCACCAGCATTTCGGCAGTTGAAAACCCGGGTTTATCGTAGAATCTGTCTTCATCGTAAAGAACTTTTTTCTTTCGATACCTGAAATTGGAAACCCCTTTGGTACCAATAACCATATAGCCGGCAAACTTATCTCCCAATTTTTCAGCTTCCTCTTCAGCAGCTCTTATGAGATCCAAGTTATAAGCACCTGCAAGCCCCATATCGGATGTAATTAAAAACACTGCGGTTTTATCATAGGTTTTATTCGAATCGTACAACAGGCGATGAGATTCTTCCAAGCCGGAAATACAATCTCTGACCAGTTCATCCACCCGTTCCACATAAGATGAAAAGGCTTTCCAATTTCGCAAAGCCTTGTTCACTTTTGCCGTGGCTACCATTTCCATGGCGTGGGTGATGTGTTCGGTAGATCTTGTCGATTCTATTCTGCTTTTAATGGCTCTGAGTTGGCCGCGACCCAAATGACATCACCCCCGTTACTTAGTTTGTGTACTCACACTGAAAGTTTCCGTGAATTTTTTAATGCCTTCTCTTAAATTATTCTTTAGTTCATCGGTTAATTTCCCTTTTTCAATGATTTCCTTTAAAAGTTCCGGATGCTGGTTCTTAAAAGTCCTGAGCAGTTCTTCTTCAAAAGTCTTGATTCTGTCAGTTGGAATTTTATCCAACATCCCCTCAACACCAGCAAACAAAACCAATACCTGCTCTTCAACAGCCATGGGGGAAAACTGATGCTGTTTTAACAATTCCATAAGCTTTTCGCCACGCAACAGCTGATTCCTGGTGGCTTCATCCAATTCACTGGCAAACTGTGAGAAGGATTCCAGTTCTCGATACTGGGCCAAATCGATCCTCAACGTACCCGCGGTTTGTTTCATGGCTTTTATCTGAGCTGCCCCACCTACCCTGGATACTGACAATCCGATGTTGATAGCAGGCCTGAATCCGGCGTAGAACAACCCCGCTTCCAAATAAATTTGGCCATCGGTGATGGAAATGACATTGGTGGGAATATAAGCCGACATATCATTAGCCTGGGTTTCAATGATGGGTAAAGCGGTAAGGGATCCCCCGCCTTGCTTATCATTAAGACGTGCCGCTCTTTCTAATAATCGGGAATGCAAGTAGAAAACATCCCCCGGATAGGCTTCCCGCCCTGGCGGTCTTCGCAGTAGCAAAGACAGCTCTCTGTAGGCAGCAGCGTGTTTGCTTAAGTCATCATAAACGATCAGGGCATCCTCGCCGATGTTCATAAAATATTCTCCGATAGAGCAACCGGCATAAGGCGCTATGTAGAGTAGAGATGCGGGATCTGATGCCCCTGCCAAGACAACGGTGGTGTATTCCATTGCACCATATTTTTCCAGCTGGTCGACAATCCTCGCCACACTAGCTGTTTTTTGTCCGATAGCTACGTAAACGCAGTTAACCCCTTTTCCCTTTTGGTTGATGATAGTATCCAAGGCAATCTGGGTCTTTCCCGTTTGACGGTCACCGATAATCAGCTCACGCTGTCCTCTCCCGATGGGAATCATGGAGTCAATGGACTTCAATCCCGTTTGCAAGGGTGTATCGACTGGCTGTCTCTCGATAACTCCAGGTGCCTTTACTTCAATATCCCTTGTCTCGCTGGTCTTTATGGCACCTTTACCGTCAATGGGTTGACCTAAAGGATCGACAACCCTTCCCAGGAGTTCTTTTCCAACAGGTACGGAAATAATCTTACCGGTTCGTTTAACAATACTCCCTTCACGAATATCAGAGTATTCCCCTAAGGCTACTACTCCCACGGTATCCTCTTCCAAGTTTAAGGCAATCCCCAATGTGCCGTTATCGAACTCCACAATTTCATTCGCCTTTACTTTTTTCAAACCGTAAACAGCCGCGATGGCATCTCCAACCTGTACAACTCGACCTGTTTCTTCTAAATTTGCTTGTTTTTCATATCCTTCAATTCTTTCTTTTAATATCTTGGTTATCTCATCTGGTGAGATTCTCAAGCGAGTCACCTCTCTTCCGAGATCATTTGTTTTGAAAGTCTTTGTAATTGTCCCTCTATCGACAGATCCAGTTCCTGATCATCAACAAACACCTTAATGCCACCAATCAGGGATTTATCATACTCTATTTCAAGTTCAGTATCTTTGTTTAATAATTCTTTTAACTTCAATTTGATCTGTTGGAGATCATCATCAGTTAATGAAATGGCGGAAACCACCAATGCCTTTGAGATATTTTGTCTGTTGTAAGCCATACTCTCAAAAGTTTTGTAAAGCACATCCAGCACACCCTCTCTTCCCTTATCAACAACAACGTCAATAAAAGAATCCATGGGCTTTGATTGAATCCCTTTTTCTTTCAGGATTTGCTTGATAATATCTGTCTTTTCAGTTTCCGTTGTATTGGGGCTGAAAAGGATGTCTGTAAAAGCTTCATTTTTAAAGGCATCTCCCAAAATCCTTAAGCCTTTGAGTATTTGAGGAACTTCTTCAGATGGGATACTCTCTAAAAGCGCTCCTGCATAGGCTCTCATCAGCGAAGGGGAATATTTTTTCAAGAGTAGTCATCCTTTCCTGCTTCTTTGATCATTTTGGTAAGAAACTCTCTTTGGGCCTGTTCATCCAACTTTTTCTCGATGATTTTTGAAGCCATGAGAACTGCCAAAGACACCGCTTCTTTCTTTAAGACCTCTGAAGCTTCACGTTTCATTGAGTCTATCTCAGATTCAGCAGTTTTGATCATGCGTTGCGCTTGATCCTGTGCCTTATCCTTTTCTTCTCTTGTAAAGGCATCCACGGTTTTATGGGCATTTTCTATGATTTTATCAGCCTGTTCATGAGCAGATGCCAGGCTTTTTTGTGCCTCTTCTTTCATTTCCTGCGCTTGGGCTTTTATCTTTTCGGCTTGTTCCAATTCTTCCTTTATCTTATTTTGCCTTTCTGATGTCATGTTTAAGAAAGGCTGGTATAGAAATTTGTAAAGGAAAAAAGCCAAAAGAACGAATTGCAACAGCATAACAATTGATGTCAGATTAAATTCCAATAACTCCATAGTGGTTCACCTCCCCTGTATAAGGAGTGATTTTTTATACAAACAAAATGATGAAAGCAATCAGCAATGAATAAAGACCGGTTGATTCCGATACGGCCATTGCCAAAAGCATTCTTGTAACAAGACTCCCCGCCATTTCAGGCTGTCTGGCCATAGCGTCCATGGCGTGAGCACCAACGTTACCTTCACCAATGGCCGGTCCGATAGCACCGATACCCATACATAAACCGGCTCCTACGTACTTTGCTGCCTCAATGATTGCCTGTTCCATAATCATTAACCTCCTTGATTTTCGGTTTTTATTTGAAAGTTGCTTATTCTATTTGACCGGCAATATATGCAATCGTCAGCATGGAGAAAACCATGGCTTGAATCAATCCGATAAACATGCCGAAAAAGCCCCATAATGCCACAGGCAATATCAGGTATTTGACCATATAGCTGAGAATGAGCACCAAAATCCCGCCACCGTAAATGTTTCCGAACAAACGAAGTGAATGGGAAATGGGTTTTGAAATCTCACCAACAAGGTTCATTGGAAACATAATAAAAACCGGTTGAAAGAAACTTTTGATCCAATTTCCAAATCCCTTTACCTTGATGGCAAAAGCGTGACTGATGACCAGTGTCATCAGTGCATATGTGGCATTTGTATTCAAATCCGATGTGGGCGTGTACCAGGTGTCAAGAAATAAAGAAAAGTGTGGTTTCCCGTTGATTACAGAAACATTTAACCCGGGAATACCGCTGATGATATTGGCGACTCCGATAAATATGAAAAGTGTGGTGGAAATAACAAAAACCGGTTTAACGTATTCCTTCACCGTGATGGAATCTTCTACGGTTTTGTGCATAAACTCCAAAAATAACTCAACAGCTGATTGTTTTCGGTCCGGGATCATGGAAAACTTTTTGGAAACACCACGGGCAAATACAATCACAACAACACAAATAATCCCGCCCATGATAACCGTGAGCCAATTGATACGAGTAAAAAAGCCCGCCTCTTCACCAAAGGTGTAAATCCATTTGGTTCCGATTCCCATTTTACCCAGTTGATCCATTCCGCCAATATTTGGAAGGGAAAAAAGCCATATGACGATGATAGCCGCCAGTATGATTCCCACAAAAATTTTTTCGCCCTTACTCAAGCTCAAAAAAACCCCTCCCTCTTAATCATGCCTTTCTTTGTAAGCGATGTAATAAAGGATGAAACGGATCATAAAAAGCGAATAAAACGTTCCAAACAACGAAACTACCGAAATCATCCCGCTTAAGATCAAAAAAACGATCATGATACTATATCTTACCACAAAACCTCTTGGAGTTTTATCAGTTCTTTGCTGGTTTAATAGCCGCAAAAGCCTTTTTCTTTGCTCACTCAAAGACCAGAGATAAAAAAAGGAGGCCGCAACACCAAGCATCAAACCGTAAATAAACACGTATGCATTCAAAAAAACAGCTATAAACACCGCTGCTGAATTCAACAATATAATACCATAAACAAACCGTTTGACAAAGGTTACAAAGGAATCATCAGGAGCTTTGTTTCGGGGCTTTTTTACCCGTATTCTCATCTTTTTCTTCACTTTTTTCTTCATATTGTTTAGATTCCTTTACCAGTTCCTTGATCCCGTTGTAAATCCCGGAAACCATACCAAAAAACAGTGATATGATAAAAATGATGTTGTTGTCAAAGGTCCATTTGTCTAAATAGTACCCGATAAGTCCTGAAACAGCCATGTTGGCAAAAACGGTAAAGCCGAAATAAGGAATGAGATTCAGCTTCTTCAGCTCATTGGGAAGATTCACTTTTTGTTTCTTGTTCATTCCCTCATAACCATGTTGACTTCAAAAGTAAAATTATCCAAATGAGCCGGTATTTTTAAAATAAGCCCTTCCACATTTACGTGAATTTCCTTTCCCAAAATAACCGAAGGCGGGGTGATATCAATGGGTTTACCAATCTTTTCCAGGTTCATGGCAATATTCCCGGAAACCATGTTCCCCAATTCACCGATGGCGCTCATGGCCAAATCATCCAATTTATCATAAGGCATCCCCATCATGTTGCTGACAATGCTCATCCCCAGCTCAGAAGTAAAGCCATAAACAAGGTTTCCTTCCATATAACCGTTATAGCCAACAACCGTTACAAGATCATACCCCTTTGCCAGTTCCTTTGAAATTTGGGGCTTGTCCAGCTCCACCTTTGAATGTATGGTTTCATTAAACACCTTTACCAGACTTTTCAACATTGCATTGATTACTTTTACATCCATAATTAAACCTCCACGGATTTCTCTCTATACTGAATCGCCTCCGCGATATGCGGAGTTTCTATCTTTTCCTTTCCTTCCAAATCACTAATGGTCAAAGCTACTCTGAGTATCTTGTTAATTCCCCTCCCGGTTAATTTAAACCGGGAAACGGCCTGTTCCAATAATTTTTCCGATGTTGTATCCAACTTACAGTAGCGTTTCATCATCCTCTGGTTCATCCGGCTGTTTTTCACACAAGCTATACCTTTAAAGCGATTTTGCTGCATTTTAATGGCCTCATTGATACGGACCCTAATGGATAGGGAAGTTTCTTCTTCCTGAGAATCCCTGTATTCCCTGTAACTCATCCTGGGTACCTCGATGATCATATCGATTCTATCCAAAACAGGTCCCGAAAGTTTTCTGTTATATCTGACGATATCACGCATGGAACACGTACATTCGCGTTCCGGATCACCATAATTACCACAAGGGCAAGGATTTTGTGCCGCAATCAATGTGAAATCTGCCGGGTATCTGACCGAAAGTCTTGCCCTGGAAATATTCACAACGGCATCCTCCAAAGGTTGTCTCATGGATTCAACCACGTCTTTTGAAAATTCAGGGAATTCATCCATAAACAAAACCCCGTTATGGGCCAAAGAAACTTCTCCAGGATGGGCATCCGTTCCTCCGCCAATGATAGCCGCTCTGGATGCTGAATGATGGGGGGATCGGAAGGGTCTCATCATACTGAACGTGTTACTGGAAATATTACCGCTGATACTGTAAAGGGACACAGTTTCCAAAAATTCATCCTCTGATAGAGGCGGTAATATGGTAGGCAACCGCCTGGCCAACATGGTTTTTCCCGAACCGGGGGGACCTTTCATCAGAAGGTTGTGACCACCTGCTGCAGCGATTTCCATGGCTCGTTTAGCTTGTTTTTGGCCTCTGATTTCCGAGAAATCAATCTCTTTGTCATAAGATAATCCATCATAAGTGCTTTCCGGCACTTTAAGATTTTCAGCCCCATTCAGGAATCCCACGACTTCCCGTAAATCATTTGCCAAAAAAACGTTTAGATTTTTAGCTAAACCGGCCTCTTCTTCATTCCCAAAAGGAACAATGACTTTAGGCATCTCTGATTTTACGGTTTCAGAAGAGAGCGCAATTAATATGGGTAGTAACCCCCGGACTTTTCGAATCTTCCCGTTTAAACTCAGTTCACCAAAAAAATACAGGTTTTCTACATTTTTTGGATCGACAATATCAGAACAGCAAAGAAGTGAAACGGCCATGGGTAAATCCAAGGCCGTTCCTTCTTTTTTCAGATCCCCCGGTGCCAAATTGATACACATTCTTCCCTTTGGCATAGGGTACCCGTTACTTTTAATAGCGCTTTTTATCCTCTTCTTACTTTCTTTAATCGTTGTGTCTCCAAGGCCTACGATGTCGATATCATGATTGATCGCCTGTTTGTCTACGAAAGATTCAACAACAACGGTACGAGCTTCAAGCCCTATGAGCACCGCACTTCTAAGTTTTGAGAATTTTCCCATTTTTCAACCCTTTTCAGAAATTCTTGATGGATACGGGTATCCCCTGTCAGTTCCGGATGGAACGAACAGGCAACGATATTCTTGTCTTTTACCATCACAACCAAATCCTCATGCTTGGCCAATGGTTCAATATCTTTTCCCAACGCAGAAACCACAGGGGCGCGAATAAAAACTGCGTTGAAGGGGTGATCGTGGTTCCGGATATTGATGGGTTCCTCAAATGAATTGATCTGTCTGCCAAAAGCATTCCTAATCACTTGTATATCCAACAAACCCAATGTCTGCTGATTAGGATAGTTTTCTATTTTGGATGAAAGTAGTATCATACCAGCACATGTTGCCAGAACAGGTAAACAACGCTTTTGTATCCAAAATGCTAAGGGTTCGATCAATTCTGTGAATCGCAATAACCTGATCATGGTCGTACTTTCACCACCGGGAAAGATCAACCCACTGATTAATTCAAGATGCTTTGGAGTTTTAACTCTTAACGTGTTGACACCCATACTGTGTAACATCTGTTCATGCTCTTCAATGGCTCCCTGCATGGATAATATGCCGATTGGTTTTTCAGGCACATAGTTGTTGAGCATCGATTTACCAGCCTCTATCTTGAAGTCTTACTTCCAAATCTTCAACGGAGAGTCCGGGCATGGCTTCTCC
>CAYOFT010000022.1:11043-19918 GCA_964403295.1 uncultured Thermotogaceae bacterium
GTACCCTTTTTTTCCATTTTATCGCTCCTTTATTTGTTAGTTCATTTCCACTTTTTCAAGACGTGAATGGTCTACAACACCTCTACCGTATTTGGCGCATTCTTCTCCATTCAACATCACAATATCTCCGGTAAAGTCTATTTTTTGTTTAAGCAAAGAAGACCCCACACCATAAATATCCACCGGAACCTCCAGACGCTCGAATAATTCAATACGTTCAGTGTTGAAACCTCCTGAAACAACGATCTTCAAATTATTTGCCCCGATTCGGTCAAATTCCCTTCTTGCGCGCCAAACCAATTCCGGACAAACGCCCAAAGAATTTGAATCCTGGGGTATGACCGATTTATCACGCAAACTGCCGGAAGTATCGAATCTCACGGCGTACATCTTACCCTTGCCGGTGCCGATGATATCTGATAGATCCGATTCACACTCTATATAACGTTTTTTATATTTCTTTTCATACATATCTTTCAAAATAGCCTTTGTGGTCCCAATCACATCGTTATCCCAATCTACCAGTGCAATGCGGTTGACCGTTTCGGAGATGTGTTTGTCAAATTCAGCAGATGCTTTCACCGTATCTCCGCCCATAGCAGCAATCAGTGCGTGAGGAATCGTTCCCAGACTTTCGGCTCCCCAATAATCTGCGTTGGCATCTGTGGATACCCCGTTCGCCCCGGCCTTTAAAGCGGCATACCCATCGGTGGCCTGAACCCAGTGATGGTCAAATCGGGCACTGAAAAACAAAATGGGTTTCCCATTGGCAGCCTGAACTACCTTTTTAACAGCCGTAGCGGTACTGGATGCCCTGGCAATAACTCCTAGAAGTACTGTTTCCAGGTAACCGTAGAAATTGGGATCGCCTTCAATGGTCATGATGGCTTCCCGATCCTTTGCCATCTCTCCGTCATTGAGAGCTCTCACTTCTATTTCATCCCATTTATCCACCCACAAGGCGTTTAACTGTTCACGAATATCCCATTTGTCCCGAAAAGCCTGGTCCATTTTCTCCCGGTCCATATCATATATGGCTGATTGTAGGGCGTATTCCACATCCAAGATTTTTGAAAAAAGCTGTTGAGATTTATCAATATCCCTGTAATAGCCTGTACAGGTTCTTAAAATGGCAATGGCTTCATGAATACCCACAACACAGGCATCACGTCTAGGGAAAAATTGATATAAAACTTGTGGATTGTACCTTGCCTTTCTCAACACCTCCACAAATCTGGTGAAATATTTATCCGAATAATATCCTCCTCTGATCCGATCGATGGGGATTTTGAATTTCCTGGGATCGAGATTTTTCTCAACCAATTTATTCTCCTTTAAGCGGCCAGCTTCATGTACTTTTCCAGACCCTTTCTCAGAATCTCACAAGCTTGAAGCAAGCGTTTTTCTTCGAGAACATATGCGATTCGAATCTCCTGTTCGCCTTTTCCGGGAGTGGCATAAAATCCATCCAGGGGGGCGACCATCGTTGTTACACCATTGATGTCAAATTCAGTTAGCATCCATTTCACAAATTTTTCGCTGTTGTCAATGGGCAATTTAACGGCCAAATAAAAAGCCCCTTTGGGTTCTTTAAAATATAGACCATCAACCTTAGAAAGTTCTCCGTAAACAATATCCCTTCTTCTCTGATATTCGTCTCGGACCTCTTCAAGATATTCAGGACTCATTTCCAGGAAACCGAGGGTTCCCAGTTGCGCAATCGTTGGCGGTGAAAGTCTTGCCTGGGCCATTTTCATGGCTTGCTCCAAAACAGATTTGTTTTTAGTAGCCAGTAATCCAACTCTGGCACCGCAAGCGCTGTATCGTTTGGAAACACTGTCTATAAGGATAATGCGATCGTGATACTCTTTGAATTCCATGATACTGAAGGGTTTTAACCCATCAAATACAAATTCTCGGTAGACTTCATCAGCAATAACGTACAAGTCATGTTTTTTGGCGAATTCCAATATTCTCAGTACATCTTCTTTTGGATAAACGGCTCCTGTAGGATTACAGGGATTTGAAAAAATGATGGCTTTCGTCTTGTCTGTAATTTTTGAGTCATAAGCTGACAAATCGGGAACCATATACCCCGCTTCCGGATCAGCTGAAATAGGTAATAAATTAATATTCAACATACCGGCAAAACTTCTGTAATTGGCGTAAAACGGTTCGATAACTACAACTTCATCTTCCGGATCGGCAACCGTTCCCATGGCAAATATGATGGCTTCACTGCCTCCGTTTGTAATGATAATCTCATCAGATGCGATGGCACAATGCCATCTTTCATAATACTTGGAAAACTCCTGTCGGAGTTCTTTGATACCTGCTGAATGGGAATAGGGAATCACCTTTCCCGCATGCTTCTCAATGGCTTTGAAAAACGCTTTGGGTGTTTCAATATCTGGTTGCCCGATATTGAGATGAAGGACTTCTTTTCCTTCCTCCTTCGCCTGTTCTGCAAAAGGAATTAATCGCCTGATTGGCGAAGATTGCATCTTTTTGATTCTGTTTGAATGTTCCATTTTGAACCTCCCCCGATAAACAAAAATCTTCTTTTTACACGGATAGTATACAATATTTTGAGTTGATTTTCTAAATAATGACAGATCTTCCCAAGAGCACTGATGGTCTAATAGTAATTGAAATTCCAAGTAAATTTTCAGTAATATGAATGCTATAAAAATTATCTTATTTTTGAGAAATACTTAATACAGCCATTAAATATTTAAAGGCTTAAAGTTTCATTAATAGTTCAAGTTGCCTGAATCGAAATTCGGATAACAACATGTCTTTATATATGTTAAAATAAACACAGTAGAAAGAGACAATTTAGGAAGTGTTTATGAAACTGACGAAAGAAGAATTGATAAAAGTCTACGGAAAACATTTTTTTCAAACTATAAATCTCATACCAAGTGCCGTTGGCATCCTGGATTTGACAGGAACTGTTATCTTTGTTAACAAAATGTTTGAGAAAGAGTATTCAGTGAAAAGTGAAGTTGTCATCGGAAAAAGCATCTTTGACTTTTACCTTCGAGACGATTATAAAACCCGAATGAAGAAATACTTTAAAAAAATGCTTGGTGGAGAAGTTCACCCAGGTCTGTATATCGACAAAGTGGATAGTATTAAAAATTCAAAATACCAGGAAATCCACTGGGACAGAATCGAAATAGACGGCAAATTGGCAGGATTCATCTATACAAGCATTAACAATTCAACAACGGCGGTTTTAGAGAATCAGGTGGAGGAAAAGAAAAAAACACTGGACCTTCAAAAGGAAATTGTTGAGAAACTGCGCAAAAAAATGCAGTTGGCTCTTGAAGCAGCTAACGAAGGAGTTTGGGAATGGGATTTAGCAACGCATGAAGTTCAATACGATGACCGCTATTTTGAAATGCTGGGATTTCAACGGGAAGATTTGGCAAATGCAGACAATATTTGGGCTTACCTAATACACCCCGACGATATCGAGAAGTATAATGAAGGTTTTTCAAAATTTCTGAATGATAAGGGCTCCAAATATGAATTCAGATACCGATTAAAAAACGCGGAAGGTGGGTGGACTTGGATCTTGGATAAAGGGCATGTCATTGAAAAGGACGAAAACGGAAGCCCTTCCAGATTGATCGGAGTCCATGTAGACATTACCACAATGATGATAAAAACAAAAGAAATTGAAAATCTGAAAAATAATTTGGAAATTGCCATGGCTGTCTCGGATGTGGGCAACTGGTCTTTTGAGATTGAAAAAGACCAACCTATCCTGAAAAGGGTTCTCAATCGCATTCATGAATTGGACAGGGAAATAATCATTAGACGTTTTCAAGATTGTATAAAAGGTAAAACCAATGAATTGAATGCGGAAGTCCGTATGCACTTTAAGAAATATCAGGCTTACAGATGGGTTTCGATAAAAGGGCTTGTAACCGAAAAATCCCCGGACGGTAAAGCCAAAATCATCATGGGAACGTATAAGGATATCCACGAGATGAAGGAAAAAGAAGAAGCCTTAATTAAAGCAAAGGATAATCTAGAGATTCAGAAGAAGCATATGGAAGAACTGAACATGAATTTGATCGAATCCAATTTTGAACTGAATTATACTAAAAAATTATTGGAAATCGTTTTGAGAAATGCAAAGGTGGGGATTTCAAAGTACGACATCAAAGGACAAAAAAGTCATTATGATGAAGTTTGTGAAGCCATATTCGGATACAACCCTTCTTTTGGCACTGAAGATCCTTGGGTAGATCATGTTCTGGAAGAAGACAAAGAACAGATTTTTGATATCCTATTCGATTATCAGGGAAATGTAATCCCCGAATATGATGTTCAGTATCGGTTTAAACGACCTGACGGTAAGATTGTTTGGATTCAGGAGAAAGGAGAGATCGTTGAGTATGATAAAAACGGTACTCCCACTATCCTATTGGGAAGTGTTCGAGATATTACCCCTCAAAAAGAATTTGAACAGTTGCTAATCAAAGCCAAGGAAGATGCTCAAAAGGCCAGTAAGTTGAAAACGGATTTGGTTTCAAATATCAATCACGAATTGAGAACACCATTGACCATCATCATGGGCATGGCTGAAACAGTAATGTTATCTGAAGAAGAGCCGGATAAAAAGAAATTTCTAGAGCAAATCGTTGATTCGTCTAAAAGATTACTGGTTTTAATCAACGATATTCTGGATATGTCGAAGATAGAAAGCGGCAGTATCAGTCTTTCGCCATCCCTGATTACGACAAGGCCTTTTTTGAAAAATTATTTTTTTGGAATAGATGATCAAGCAAAGAAAAAGGGTTTGAAAACCCTTTTCATTATTGACAAATCAGTTCCAATCAAACTCAATATCGATAAGAATAAATTAGTTCAAATTATGAATAACATCTTTGGAAATTCCCTTAAATATACGGAAAGAGGTTACATAGGCTTGAGAGTAACTTTTAGAGATGAAGAAATAGTCTTTTATCTTTTTGACACAGGAATGGGTATCCCCAAAAAATACAAAGATAAAATCTTCGAACGTTTTTATCAAATTGACGGCTCTTCCAGAAGAAAATTCGGTGGCACCGGCCTTGGCTTATCCATCGTGAAAGAATTAGCTACTTTAATGAGGGCAAAGATAGAAGTAATCAGTGAAAAAGGAAAAGGGACGACTTTTAAGATAGCGTTTTCTATTGAAAAATGAGGGTCTGGAGTTTAGGGTCTAGGGTCTAGGGTTTTAAAATCCCCCCCTACGGGGGGGATTTTGCGTTATTCAGCAAGCCCTAAATAATTAATCAACACTAAGTCTCGATCTTTTCCGGATCAGTCCATCTTCCGTAAATCTCCGTCAAATCGGCCAGTCTGGCAATGGTAAATGGATCAATCTGACCCTCCTTGAAGCGCCATTCCCAATTTCCACCTAAAACACCCGGCAGGTTCATCCGGCAGTCGCTCCCAAGGCTTAACACATCCTGCAAAGGATAAACGGAAAGGGTCGCCACTGACATCATGGCCAGTCGAATCAGATCCCAGCTGATGTCATCCCCACTAACGGCCATATATCTTCTCATGAAATCTTTTTCATATTCGGTTGCCTTTTCGTAAAAGCCTTTGCTGGTATCATTATCGTGTGTGCCGGTGTAAACTACTGTGTTGGTATCGTAATTATGGGGTAGGAATCGGGATTCTACACCGCCTCCAAAGGCAAATTGCAGGACTCTCATACCCGGGAAACCGCTGTTTTCACGTAAGGCATCCACTTCCGGTGTGATCACTCCCAAATCTTCAGCAATAATGGGTAAACGGTCAAAATCCTTTTTAATGGCATCAAACAAGTCATTTTCAGGTCCCTTTTCCCAAACACCTTTTTCAGCCGTTTCAGAACCGGCGGGAACCTTCCAGTAAGCCTCAAACCCTCGGAAATGATCGATCCGAACATAATCCACCAGTTCCAATGTTGACTTCAATCGCTTTTTCCACCAGGCATAATCATCCTTTTTGTGAGCCTTCCAGTCGTACAGTGGATTCCCCCATAATTGACCGGTAGCACTGAAATAATCTGGTGGTACACCGGCTACATGTGTGGGTCTCCTATCTTCATCTAACAAAAACCCTTCGGGATATGCCCAAAGATCTGAAGAATCACTGGAAATAAAGATGGGAATATCCCCGATAATCGAAACACCGTTTTCATTGGCGTATCGCTTCAAATCGCTCCATTGTTTAAAGAAAAGAAACTGTGAAAATTTATGATTGGCAATACTGTTGTGCAACGTTTCTCTGGCCTTCTCCATTGCCTCAGGTACGCGATGTCTGAGATCATGTTCCCAGCTTAACCAACTTTCACCGTTATGCTCATCTTTTATGGACATGAACAAGGCATAATCATCCAACCAGTAAGCTTCACGTTCACAAAAGGATTCAAACGGTTCTTTCAAATGTTCCGCCTGATTTTTTTTAAACGCCTTCCAGGCCAGCTTCAATAAATGGACTTTAAAAGAGATGACTGGTCCATAATCGACTTTCTCCTGGGGAAATATTGGCGGTTGCACTTCTTCTTCCGTTAATAAACCGTCTTCGATTAAAAGATCCGGACTGATAAGATAGGGGTTCCCGGCAAAGGCTGAGAAATTCTGATATGGCGAATCCCCATACCCAGTGGGACCTAGAGGAAGGATTTGCCAACAGTTCTGCTTAGCCGCCACCAAGGTGTCAACCCACTTATAGGCACTGGGGCCCATATCTCCCATCCCGTATTTTCCGGGTAAAGAAGTGGGGTGTAACAGTATTCCTGAACTTCTCTCTATGAAATTTTCTGAACTCATAATTTTCACCTGCAATCTTAATGATGTTTTAATTTTGTTCTTCAACAAGATGCCCTATTTTATCACAAATTCAGCTTATTCAAAAAGTCAACCGTATTCGGTAGATATTACATTTAACAACTAATTTTGGTTGTTTTTCTTTTATAGCGTATAATAGGGACATATTGAAAAATAAACAGAAGGGACGACCAATGCGAATTGAACAAAATCGAAACGTCATAACCATTGATGTGATCAGCTCAAAAAAGGAAAGGCTCATCAGTCAGACCATTCGCGAAAAAATTTCAAAGCTGAATACTCAGCACTTTGAATTTGCACCGGCTCTTTCACGTGGAGATGAAATTCAATGTGTAGTGGCCATAGATAAAAACCCTTTTTCTGTTATTCGGGAGATTCGATTTGTACTTCTTCCCTATCAGCTGAAAATCGGTATTGGAATCGGAGAAATAGAAATCCCGGAAGCCGTTCGAGACAGTTGGGACCTATCTGGTGAGGCTTTTTTTAGGGCGAGGGAGTCCCTTGAACATGTGAGCGGTGCTGATGAAACAGTAATGGAACTGCATTCCGGCGATTCGACAAAGGATCTGGCGATTAACAGTATTTTAACCCTAATGAACCTGATCATGAACGACTGGACGATCACACAATTCAACTACATTATGTCTTATGAGCGCTATGGAACATATGAAAAAGCCTCTAGAGCATTAAAAGTTAGCTCACAAAACATTCACAAAGCTTGTAAACGGGCAAAATGGGATATTGTGAATAAGATAGAGGAAAATTTGAACCAATTGATCAACAAAAGGGAGTGGTGACAAAATGACTGCATTCTTATTGGCTTTATTAGCACATGCGTTATCAGATTTTGTCTTTCAAGGAGAAAGAAGAGTTGACGCCAAGAAAAAGGGCGTTTTCAAGGGGTTTTTCCTGCATGCGCTTTCAGTAGGACTTTTCACTTACATTTTTCTTTTGCCCTATCGTGGTGTCAATCCACTTTTCTTTTCTCTATTTGTCTTTCTCATACACTTGTTGATTGATTACGGAAAATTCGGTATTGATAAAATCCTAGAAAAAGGTCATCGCTCATCCAAACCCCTCACTTTTATACTGGATCAACTCCTTCATATCTTTTCCCTGTTGATTCTGACAGATTTGATTATGCTGATTAAAAGACCATTTTTTGTAGAATTTATCAAGCAAAATCCATCGGTTGATCTATACCTAATCGTTGCCATCGTTTACCTGTATGTCCTCTTTGGGGGGGCTTATTTCGTGAGGTTACTACTGGATGCAATCCCCTCCACCGAAAAGCAGGAGGAGGAAAACGCCAACAAGGGAAAATTAATCGGTGTCTTGGAGCGTGCCTTGTTACTCACCCTTTGGATTACCGGCAACACGGGAGGGGTGGCCATCGTCTTAACGGCCAAATCCATCGCTCGTTTCAAGGAATTTGACAACAAGGATTTCGCCGAATATTATTTGATTGGAACGCTTACAAGCACGTTGATTGCCATTTTAGGTGGGATGTTTGTTCAGGTGTTTTTATAAAAAAGTCTCTATGAAGGTTTCGCAGTTTAGAGCACAAAGAATTGAACTAACAGTACTTGTCAAGGAATTCCCTTGGAGTCAGTATCTCAGGTTTAATGATATTGGTGTCAAGGGTAATACGCATCATTACTATTGTCCATCCAAATAGTTTTTGTATAACCCTTCTCTCACAGTATTTACCAAATCGACTACATCTTTTTCGTCTTTTAAGCCTGTTTTTTCAGCTTCTGTTGAAAAGGCTTTTTGCGCTTTTTTTAAAGCGATTAAAGCTGAATTGGCAATAATGATATTTCCCTCGTGATGGATAAAAACGACTTTGTCTCCTTTTTTGAGGCCAAGTTCTTTTCTAATATTTATTGGGATTGTAATTTGCCCTTTCGATGTCACTTTTGAAAGTTCCATACAACACCTCCTTATAAGTAAGGAATTATTTACGCTTTATTATACACTTTTTATTAAAATCTTCTTTTACTACTCGCTAATCCTTCGGATAAACCTCCGGG